>CAVFUV010000154.1:0-5439 GCA_963625735.1 bacterium | reverse complement strand
ATATACGGCAAGCCGTATGATATATTTGCTGTGCAAATGTGATATAATATCCGTTCCGCAATATGCCGTTGGGCTTGTATCTCACATTTTGTAAGGAACGGATATCATTGAAAAAAGCGTTCCATTGGAACGCTTTTTTCATGGAGCGGGTGATGGGAGTCGAACCCACACGACCAGCTTGGAAGGCTGGGATTCTACCGCTGAACTACACCCGCAAACAAACAGTATTTTATCATCAAAATCGGTCTTTGTCAACAATTATTTTAGCTGTTTGAAAATATTCCCTTTCAGAATAACAACATTCGCAAAAATTACAGTTTGTCTGTTTGTGTTTATTTCAATTTTACCAATTTGTCCGCAAAAACTATTGTAAAAAGAGACACAATGTTATATAATGTTAAAAAAGAGTTCACAATTTAACCTATTTTAAAAGGAATAGCATTAAACTGATAAAGCAGGTAACCGTATGAAACATTTTCGTCTTGCCCTTGCCCTTGCCGCAGTTTTGCTTATTGCGGAGATTTTTACGACAACGGCTTTTGCCGCGAAAAAAGGAGATATAAACGGTGACGGTATTGTAACCGTAGCCGATGCTCGTCTTGCCCTGCGGTTTGCGGTCAGTCTTGACACGCCGACAGACAGTGAGCTTTACCGTGCCGATGTGGACGGAATAAAAGGCATTTCGGTTGCAGATGCCAGAATTGTTCTTCGAGTCGCCGTGAAGCTTCAGACACTTGATGACACCGAAGAAACGACTGCGACTGAGCCTTGCACGACCGAAAAAGGGACTGTCGAAGAGTCCACAACCGAGACGATTACCGAAGCTGCAACCACTGTGGAAGTCATCACAACTAAAGAAACAACTGCCGAGGAGTTAGCAACCGAAGCAGCAACTGTCGAAGAGTCAACAACCGAAGAGATTACCGAAGTTGAGACAACCGAGCCTGTTTTACATACTCATGAATTTACCGAAATTGTTGCCGACCATTCACTTGACGGCAAGCATAAAATCTGCTGCGAATGCGGTGAATATACAACCGAAGACTGCGAGTGCACCGAAGAGACTGTTTCCGCAACCTGCACACAGGGCGAATGCGTGATATACACCTGCAAAAAATGCGGCGATATCCGTACCGTGACAACATCGAAATCCCTCGGACATGACACCGAGGTTTTGCCGGGATGCATTTTCGCAAAAGAAGCTTTACTCAAAAACAGTCAAATGTATGTCAGAGAATGGCCGATATGCAAACGTTGCGGCAAAGCCCCGACAGACGATATTTCACTTTTCAACGACACAGTCAATCTCATCAAAAACGATTTCAGTTATATTAAAAATCACAGATTTACGAAAATCACAAAGACAAGCAATACAACCGTTACGGATACGGAGAAAACCGAAACAATATACGGTGCATGGCTAAACTGTTTAAATTTCACGAATTCAGAACGACTCCCCTGTTCTCAAAAAAGAATCAGTTCTCTTACAAATGATGACACCGAGAGCTTTAATGTTGAGTACCTGAAAGGCGGAATAGAAACGGCCGATGTGCTGAAGGATTATCCCGACAACATTACCGTTGACGGCAAAGATAAAAATATTACGGCTTATAAGAATAAGATTTACACCGAGCCGACAATCAGAATGACCGTTAAAATAAAGTCCGAAAGCTTTACGGTCGGCAGTACGGAGCAAGACAATCTTTATACAAAGTATACAGCAGATAATTCATATGAATGCGCGATATCACGAATTACAAATGTTCTGACTCCCCTGTCGGATGCCGAAGCGTTCGGCAGTGACAACAATTTCGTTTATGTGTCGGAGCAGAACGGAATAACCACAAGCATTACGCTTAATGATATTACCGTCGGCGGTACGGTGACATACTATTTTGACTATAACACGCTGACCCCGCTGTTTGCCGTTTATGATTTGCGTCAGACGACCGAGCAGATTATCAAGGTCACCGACGGCACAAATGTCATCATGAACAGCCCTACAACAAAGATAAAACAGTGCAAGCAGATTTATATTTTCGAGTAAGTAATTTTTGTTTACAGATACAAAGACGAACAAAGAAAGGATTTTTTGTATGTTAAAGAAATCAAAAAGATTCCTCACAGCCGCAGTAAGCGTCATTACGGCACTTGCGATGTGTGTGTCGACATTTGCCGCAATTACCTACGGCGACGTTGACAAAAGCGGCAATATCAATGTAGCCGACGCACGACTTGTTCTGCGTTTTGCCGTCCAGCTTGAAAAACCCGCAAACGATGAAATAGCAAAGTTGGCGGATGTTGACGGCGACGGCGATATTGATGTTTCAGACGCAAGACTTGTGCTCAGAGTCGCAGTACAGCTTGACGATCCATTCCCGGTTTTCGAAAATGATGTTCATGAACACACATACGGCGAGTTCGTGACCGTTAAAGAAGCGACCTGCACCGAAAAAGGTTTAAAACAGAAGACCTGCACCGTATGCGGCGACGTAGTCGAGGAAGAAATCGAAGCTCTCGGTCATAACCTTGTAAAGCATGACGCAAAAGCACCGACCTGCACCGAAAAAGGCTGGGATGCATATGAAACATGCTCAAAATGTGACTATACAACCTATAACGAAAAAGTCGCTCTCGGTCATACTTACGGTAATTATGTTAAAGGAACGAACAATACACATACCCACACATGTTCTGCCTGCGGCAATACAGAAACCAAAAACTGCACATTTACAAGTGTTGTAACAAAGCCGACTTGCACAGAAAAAGGCTATACCACACACACATGTTCTGTCTGCGGCAATAACTATAAAGATAATGAAACAGAAGCCACAGGTCATAAATATTCAGCTGTTGTAACAGCTCCGACATGCACAGAGAAAGGCTACACAACTCACACTTGCTCGGTTTGCGGCGACAGCTATAAAGACACCGAAACAAACGCACTCGGTCATGATTTTTCTTCAGAATGGAAAATCGATACCGAAGCAACCTGCACAACAGCAGGTTCCAAGTCACATCATTGTTCACGCTGTGACGTAAAAAGCGATGTTACTGTGATTGAAGCTCTCGGACATGATTATTCAAAAGAATGGACTGTCGATGTCGCAAAAACGTGCACAACCGCCGGTTCAAAATCACACCATTGCACACGATGTGACGCAAAAACAGATGTTACCGAAATTGAAGCGGGACATGATTACAGTGTTGACAACAGTATTTTCCCGAAGACACAGGAAGAGGCAGGCGAAGGCAATCTGTACATCGCAGAATCCCCCGTTTGCAGACTGTGCGGAAAGGTTTCAAAAACAGCAAATAAAAATGTTGCAGTGTTTAACAATATGGTAAACATTATCAAAAACAATTTCAATTACAGAAGCTCACACAACATCAAGAGAATAATAAAAGAAACCGAGACAACAGACGGTTCAAATATTAACTTCGGTACGTGGCAGACTTTGGTTGAAGATCAGATCAAATCTGACTTCGGTACGGAAACAACCTACAGATACACCGAAAAAATCTCAAAAATCGCCTCCGCAACATCCCTTCCGTATCTTCAGTATACGGTAAGTAATCTGCAGAAAGACGATATTTCCGGATTTAATATCAGAATGCTTGACGGTCTGAACGCATCGGATGTGTTAAAGGATTACCCCGATACAATTACCGTAGGCAGCAACACAAAAGATATTACTGCGGATAAAAACAAATCGTGGTCGGGCAAGGTAATTAAAATAGAAGTAAAGATTAAGCCCCAGGTGTTTACCGTCAACGGAAGCACAAACAAAAATGAGCTTTGGAAGTTTTATCAGAATGACAATGCCTATGAATGTGCAATGTCAAGAATAACCACCGAAATCAATCCCATCCGTGATGCACAGGCGTACAATATGGATGAAAAAGGCAATATTGTTCGCAGTGACTACACAATTTCAGAAAACGAAGACTCCATGGAAATGTCTATGACGCTCAAATCCGTTACAGCATCCGGAACAGTAACCTACTACTTTGATGCCGATACGTTTGAGCCTCTTATGGCACAGTACAATTTAAGCGAAACACTTATTCAAAACATTAAAATGTCTATTGCCTCGGTAGTTGACGGCAGTATGACAACGACAGTTACAAACAGCATCAACCAGGTTTATTTCTTCAACACAAATGCCTGATTTTACACCGATTAAATCACGAAAAGAGGTAATACAATGAAAAAGTACAGCAAAGTTTTTGTTGCGGCAGTTATAAGTGTTATGACATTTGTTCTGCTTGCGGTGTCCGTATCCGCCGCCGTTGAGCTCGGCGACATTGACGGTGACGGCAAAATAAGCGTATCCGACGCAAGATTTGTTTTGCGTTATGCCGTTAAGCTTGACACGCCGACAGCGGAACAGAAGACAGCCGCCGATGTCAACAGAGACAACGGTGTAACGGTAGCCGACGCAAGACTTGTTCTCAGAGTTGCCGTAGAGCTCGACTACAATTTCGACAACACAAAATTCAGCTATGCAAACTGCCCATTCGGAGAGACAGTAACATCCTATATTGACGGCAAGGGTTATCAGGTTGCGCTCCCCAATAAAAACAATAACGAGTTTCTGACATTCGCAAGCGGCAACTGCAGAGTCAGCATGGATCTTGACGGCACGGCGATGGAATATGCCATTACCGACACTTCGTTCTATATGAGCATGCCGTTTAACGACAGCACAAATGTTGGTTATCTTGCGACATCCGACGGCAAGAAATATATGATTGCGGGATCGGGAGAAAAAGCAAGCTATCTTCTTATTGACGCTAATTTCTACAGTGCAATGGGTGAAGATGGTTCATCCTTCGGTGATGACGACATGCCCTCATTTAATTCCGAATATGTGCAGGAGCTTAAATGTTCACTTAAGATGAGTGATGCTTCTCTTGTCACGATTGAAAGCTATGACGGCAAGCTGTGCACAAAGCTTCACTTCACATCTGACAGCTCAAAAGCAGCAACATATGCTTATCTTGACGGCAACAAGCTTGTGGCAATTGAAGATGTGGACGAAAAAGGCAGTTCGACGACATACAAATTCAACTCCGTATCGTCTGAAATTCCTGCAGAGATGAAAGCTCCCACGAGCAGTTTGCAGGTCACAAAGCTGAAAGGAACAACACTTTCAAAAGCCGCTGATTACGCAAAACTTATAATATTTATGAGCAAGCTCGGCATATCGATTACAGAGTGATACGGCGGCAATATGTCAGCAAGATAACAGAGCAACCTTGTTGACGACAAATTTGCACAATCAAAAGTCCCCTCCGGAGCAATTCGGAAGGGGATTTTTTTACAATTAACAATTAACAATTGTGGAAGTCCTGCGGACTTAGATTTTACGGCTTCGCGACAGCAAATAAATATTTACGAGTAAAAATTTAAGGACTGCATACTTTTTTGTATAC
>CAVFUV010000153.1:0-5474 GCA_963625735.1 bacterium | reverse complement strand
TCAACGATATCGAGCAGCAGGATCTCGTTGCCGCCATGGAGCTTGCGGATGCCACACCGTCTCACGCGCAGGCGATTAAGATGCGCAATTTTTCAAAGGAAGGCAAGCTTTCACCTGAGGTTATCGAGTCCATCATGTGCGAGGAAAAGCCAAATCAGAAGGAGAAAATCAACATCAAATACGCGGATGCAAGAAAGTTCATTCCGTCCGGTGTTCCATATGAGAGAACCGGTGAGTATATTATGAAAGTGCTTGAATATTACCACCGATATCTCGAACGCCAGCGGAATGACGCTCGTTAAGAAACCCATAACCGCTACACCAAGGGAGAAGTCTGCCATTTTGCAGATAATGCATATGGCAGTGCCGCTTCCCCTCTCACACTCTCCCCATCTAAACTAAACTTCCTGTACTGCCTGAGAAGAAAAAATAACTCTCACATTTGCTTTCTCAGGAAGTAATCCGTAGACTGAATGCAAGGAGGTGAGTTTTACGAAAAAGATACGGATTACAGCTTTACTGCTGACAGTCATGGTGCTTGCCGGATGCAGTGCGCAGCCCAATACTTCTTTCTCAGGAAGTAACCAAGACAACGCACCAATTCCGCAGACATCGGATGTCAGCAAAGAAAGCAAAACAGAAAATACTTTTTCTCAGAAAGCCACAATGGAAAGCACGGAAGAAACCGTAGAAAAAGCAGCAAGCGAATCGACAGTTAAACCTGAAACGGAAAAAGAGGTTGAAATTACAGTATCCAAGCCGATTACTTTTTCTCAGCCGGCAACGGATAAGCCCAAAACGGCAAATACCGGAACGGTAACTGCTGAAGTTGAGAGAACCGAAGCTCCGGTTGTTCCATCTGAGTCAACTGCTCAGACAGAAAAGCAGCCGACAACCGAACCTGTGACAGAAACGGTTACCGAAACCGAAGCAGCACCCAAATCGGAACCAGAGCCCGAAACCGAACCGGCAGCGTCCTTCGACATTGACTACTGGATTTCTTACGCGAAAACCACAGCACAGCAAAACGGATTATCCTTAGACAGCACGGCAACAGACTGCTGGGACAATCCTATTTCAGCTAATCCTGACTGCATTTATCTCGAAAGAGACATAAATTCCCGCATGAGCAGATATGCCCGTGACGGCTTCACCTGCGTATGGGTATGGTACGAATGCGTTGGGACAGACAGCTATCTGATTTATGTCGGATACGCTTAATCACAAATCAAAATTTAACAGGCAGAAATTAAGCATCGTAGAAATACGGTGCTTTTTTCTTGCCCATAAGGAGGAAAACGAATGAAAAATATCTTCAAAAAGAGCATGTCGGGGTTGCTTGCGGTCCTCATGTGCTTTACTGCTCTTATCGGTGCCGCAACGCCGGCGTTCGCCGCAACGGAAACCGGCACCTCGTATATGGTCTCGTATCCCCGTGACGGAGACGCAAACCAGGTTTACAGCCATGACGCTTGGGGTCATTCCGCAAAGAACTATATGAGCGGCTGGTCCACCAAGGGTTCTATTTACACCACAATTCACACAATGAATTCGTATGACGGCACAGTCTGCTACTGCATTGAGCCCGGACTTACCCGAAACAACGGCGACAGCTACACGGCACTCGGCGAAAGCTTCTGGGACAACTACCCGAGCAATCTAAACGACACAATCGAACCTGATGACATCAAGGTTCTGCTCGGCAGAATCATGCAGTACGGCTATCAGGGCACGGTCTCGACTTCATGGAAATCTCAGAACGCATCCGATGCGGATAAGCTTGCTCACGCCTACGCCACACAGCTTCTTGTCTGGGAAACCATCGTCGGCGAGCGTGACGCGAACTTTAACCATGTCAGCACCGGCGGACACGATACCGTCGCTTCTGTTGTGAGCATCAATCATCCGCTGTACAGCAAGATTTTTGCCTACTACAACAGCATGGTCGCAAGCGTCAAGAGCCATACTGTAGTTCCGAGCTTTATGTCTCGAAGCACGGGTTCCGCGCAGACGGTCGAGCTTGAATGGGACGGCAGTCAGTACAGCGCGACGCTTACCGACACCAACAATGTGCTCTCCCAGTTCAGCTTTACCGCCAATGTGACCGGCATGAACTTCAGTGTCAGCGGAAACAAGCTGACCATTACAACGGATACCGCACCTACGGGCACGGTTACTATCTCCGCAACAAAAAGCCAGACCCGTTCGGGCATCATCGTGTGGTCAGACGGCAAAACCGGCAGCGGTGTGCAGGATACTATTACCTACTCAGCATCCGTCAGTGACCCTGTGAAGGCTTCTCTCAAGGTCAAGGTCAGCTACGGTGCGGCAAAAATTATCAAGACGTCCGAAGACGGCAATGTTTCGGGTATTACTTTTACCATTGTCGGCGAGGGAGTTAACGAGACGAGAACCACAGACGCTAACGGTGCGATTCTCGTTGAAAATCTCATGCCCGGAACCTACACCGTAACCGAGCAGAACTATGACAAGTACGAGCCGCAGGAAACCCGCCGTGTGACGGTTGTCGCAGGTCAGACCGCTACAGTCTCCTTTAACAATGTGCTTAAGAGAGGCAATCTCACAGTAACGAAAACCTCTGAGGACGGTCTGAGCAGCGGAGTTACCTTCCACCTCTATGGCACTTCACTGAGCGGACTTGCCGTGGATGAGTACAGCACCACCGATGAAACCGGTATTGCAAAATTTGAGGATGTGCTCATCGGCACGGGCTACACACTTGAAGAGGTTGAAACCGCAGTTCGCTATGTCATCCCCGACAGTCAGACGGCGGCGATTGAATGGAACGCCGTCACGGAAAAGAGTGTTTCCAACATTCTCAAAAAGTTCAATGTAACCGTCACCAAGTCGGATAAGGAAACCGGCACAGCGCAGGGCGACGCTTCCCTTGCGGGTGCGGCGTATGGCATTTACAAGGGTGACCAGCTTGTGGATACCTACTACACTGACGAAAACGGCCAGTTTACCACAGGCTACTATGTCTGCGGAGATGACTGGACCGTCCGAGAAATCAGCCCGTCCGAAGGTTATCTTATCGACAGCGGCGTCTATCCCGTCGGAGCAAGTGCGCAGAATTACACGCTTGAGCTGAACAGCGCACCGGCCTTGGATGTAACCGAGCAGGTCATTAAGGGCAAGGTCGCTATCATCAAGCACACGGACAACGGCGAAACGCAGATTGAAACTCCCGAGGAGGGTGCGGAATTTCAGATCTATCTCAAATCCGCAGGCAGCTTCGATGCCGCAAAGGATACCGAGCGAGACTTCCTCACCTGCGACGAAAACGGTTTTGCGGAGAGTAAAGATCTTCCTTACGGCGTTTACACCGTTCATCAGGTATCCGGCTGGGACGGCAGAGAGCTTATGAGTGACTTTGATGTGTTCGTTGCAAAGGACGGCGAAACCTATCGCTATCTCATTAACAACGCAAACTTTGAGTCATTTATCAAGGTCGTGAAGGTGGATGCCGAGACCGGCAAAACAATTCCGTATGCCGGCGCAGGGTTCCGGATTTATGATCCCGACGGCAACAAGGTCACGATGACATTCACATACCCCTCCGTTACCACCATCGACACCTTCTACACCAATGACGAGGGTATGCTCATCACACCCGAAAAGCTTGAGTACGGCAGCGGCTATAAACTTGTGGAAGTTTCCGCTCCCTATGGGTATGTGCTAAGCAACGAGGCAGTTTCCTTTGATGTTACCGAAGACAACTCCACCGAAGAAAGCGGCGTGAAGGTCGTTGAGGTAAAGCTCGCAAACACAGCTCAGAAGGGTGTCATCAAAATCTCCAAGTCCGGCGAGGTATTCGCAACTGTTACTGAGGCCGACGGGGTTTATCAGCCCGTGTACGAGGTGCAGAGACTTGCGGGCGCGACCTACGAGATTACCGCCGCTGAGGATATCAAAACGCTCGACGGCACGCTCCGTTACAGTGCCGGTGAGGTTGTGGACACCGTGACAACGGATGAAAACGGCGTTGCCGAAAGCAAGGCGCTCTATCTCGGAAAGTACGAAATCCGTGAAACAAAAGCACCTTACGGCATGGTAATCAATAACGAGGTTCATACCGCCGAGCTTGTGTACGCTGGGCAGGAGATTGAAATCACCGAAACCGCCGCAAGCTTCACGAATGACCGCCAGAAGGCACAGTTTGCGCTTACCAAGGTGCTTGAGCAGAACAAGCAGTTTGGAATCGGCGCGAACAACGAGCTCTCGGCTGTTACCTTCGGATTCTACGCCGCTGAGGAGCTCACCGCAGCGGACGGCAGCAGAATTCCCGCCGACGGTCTGATTGAAATCATGTCGGTTGACGAAAACGGCAAGGCCACACTCAAGAGCGATATTCCATTCGGTAGCTACTATGTGAAGGAGCTGAGTACCGACAGCCACTATGTCCTCTCCGATGAGAAATATCCCGTTGTTTTCAATTACGCGGGACAGGATATTGCAACCGTTGAACTCAAAGCAAACGACGGCAAGAGCATTTCCAATGAGCTTATCTACGGAAGCGTTAAGGGCATCAAGAAGGACGAAAACGGCAGCGGTCTCGGCGGTGCGACCATTGGTCTCTATGCAACCGACGGCACCGAGCCTATCCTCACAACCAAATCCGCAGATGACGGCAGCTTTTCCTTTGAGAATGTTCCCTACGGTGAGTACGTCATGAAGGAAATCGAGGCTCCGATCGGCTATGTTCTCGACAGCACGCCTCACTCGGTGAAGATTGATAAGGACGGTGCGGTCGTTGAAATCGAGCTTACCAACACCGTGATTCGTGGCAGTGTTCAGCTCACGAAGGTGGACAAGGATTATCCCGACCATCATCTGAGCGGCGCGGAGTTTGAGGTATACAAGGACGGCAAGTCTGTCTGCAAACTTGAAGAACTCTCCGACGGCGTGTACAAAATGGATAATCTCGAATACGGCGAATACACGCTGAAAGAAACCAAGGCTCCCGACGGCTTCTATCTTGATGAAAATACCTATTCCTTCTCCATCAAGGAAAACGGCGCAACGGTCATTGTTGAAAATGAAGCCGGCAAGGGCTTCATCAACAACGCACAGACCGGCAGTCTGCGTATCGAGAAAACCTCTGAGGAGGGTAAGCTTCAGGGCTTCACCTTTCGCGTTGAGGGTACGGATATCACGGGCAATGCATTCTCCAAAACCTATGTGACCGATGAAAACGGACAGATCAACATCGAAGATCTCCGTATCGGCGACTATGTGGTCTCTGAGGTGGCGAACGACGCAACAAAGGCGTATGTGCTCCCCGACAATGTAACTGTCACGGTTCACGCCGAGAAAACAGTTGTTGCGAAATTCCATAATAAGCTAATCCCCGAGACTCCGGATGTTCCGAAGACCGGCGACAGCACTAATATGACGTTGTGGGCAGTGCTTGCGGGAGCTTCTCTCGTCGGCGCAGGCATCACGGCGTTTTT
>CAVFUV010000152.1:0-5475 GCA_963625735.1 bacterium | reverse complement strand
ATACAGTATGCCCCCGAAATTCTGCCGTACATAAAAATGTCGGTCGACGAATCAAAACGAAAGGGGGATTACTGGCTGACCGGGTCACAGGCATTCCATATGATGAAAAATGTAAGCGAAAGTCTTGCCGGTCGTGTAGGCATAGTCAACTTATTGGGGCTGTCCGACGCGGAAATTTACGGCGAAGCGAGCGAGCCTTTTGTTACCGACCCGGATTTTCTGATAAAGCGTCTGTCTGTCAGAAGCAAAAAAGGGCTTAATGAAATATACGAAAGAATTTTCAGAGGTTCAATGCCGGAGCTTTGCGCCGACAGCACATTGGACTGGGAGGCATATTACCGTTCGTACGTCAACACTTATCTGCAAAGGGACATACTTGACCTGACACAGGTTGCGGATGAAATGCAATTCTATAATTTTATGATTGTCGTCGCCGCAAACACATCAAAGCCCGTTGTCTATGAGGAGCTTGCGAATGCCGCCGGAATTACAATCCCCACGGCGAAAAAATGGCTGTCGGTTCTGGTGTCTTCGCACATTGTGGCACTTGTACAGCCGTACTATAACAACGCGCTTAAGAGAGTTGTAAAAATGCCGCTCGTTCATTTTCTCGATACGGGTCTTGCGGCGTATCTTCTGAAATGGAACAGCCCCGAGGTACTTGAAGCGGGAGCAATGTCGGGTGCGTTTTTTGAAAGCTATGTCTTTTCGGAGATATATAAAAGCTACTTAAACGCAGGAAAAGAACCGCCGATTTATTATTACCGTGACAAGGACAAAAAAGAAATCGATCTGCTTATATTCCAAAACGGCGAGCTGTCCCCGATTGAGATAAAAAAATCCGCTTCGCCCGGGAAGGTCGCAATAAAAAATTTCTCGGTGCTGGAGCCTGTAACGGATGAAGCTTCATTTGGCGGACTGTCGTCACTCAAGATCAACATCGGCACGGGCAGTGTTGTGTGCATGGCAAACGACCTTCTGCCGATTGATAAAAAAAACTGGTATGTGCCGGTGTGGCTGATTTAATAATTAACAATTAATAATTAACAATTAACAATTTCTTTAGTCTGCGGGCTTGAATTATAAAGGTTCGCAGGCCATAACAAAAATAGCTGTGGTCTGACAGTGTTTGGCTATCGACCACAGCTTTAATTATTTGCTCATTCTAAACTAAGCTAACCTAAAAAGCCCGGCGGTTTAACGGGGCTGACGTAGTTCGATGCAGAAAACGTTTTTGGGCTGAATACCGATAGGGGAAGTGTTGTTTCAAAATAAAAACTAAAATTATCATTTCCGTTCATAACTGCCTTGGCGGTTATTTTCTTCTTTAACCTTAATTACGGATTTTATTTTGAAATGCACCGCAGTTTTGTAGCCGGAAAAAATCTTTCATATTGAAGTCCGGAAACGCAGCAAGGCTGTCGCCTTGCAAAGCTTTCGAACAAAAATAGGAGAGATTTTTTGGCGAAAAACCAACACTTCTTCTGTCGGTGTTCAGCCGGCTCCCGAAGCTGTACTTTGTGTACCGCGAGTGGGCAAAAAGGCGTTTAGAAAAACAAAAAAACAGGGCTGCGACCCTGCCCTGCTTCTGTTCGAAGCACAGCACAAGTCACAGCCTGCATTATTTCTTTTTTTGTTCTTCAATCTGCGCGAAATACGGCAGTCCCGAAACGATTAGTACTTGAAGTTTGTGTACTTGCAGGTATTGTCAAGATGTCCGCTCTTGTCCTTAAGTGTTGCGACAAGAACCTTAGCTTCGCCGATCTTGATGTTAACGCCTGCGAGGTGGTTAAGGGATACGAAGTTGCCGGCGGGAGTCATTTCAGCCTCAATCTTGAAGCCCTCATAAATAACATGAATGTTTGTATAGGACTTAACAACTGAGATGTTCTTAAGCTCGGTATCAATGTCTTCCCAATAAAGGATGGAGTTTGTAACCTTGCCGAGGAAGTTGCTGGTCTTCTTGGGTGTATCTTCGTTAACCATTGTGATAACGATCTTGTAGTTGCCGTTTGACTGAACAGTGCATGTAGCGGAAGCAACCTTGGACATATCGGTAAGTGAGCATGCGGGGAAACGTGACTTTGCTTCGTCGGAGCCCTTAGCGCAAACCTGATCCTGAGCGTCTGCTTCTTTGGTCATGTAGTTGCCTGCAAGGTTTGTGATAACGTTATCAACAGTGCTGCTACCTGTAAGGTTGAGGTTTGAAAGTGCCTGCCACTCTTTCTTTGTGTAGCCTGCGGCACCGTTTTCGGCAATCTTGTTAGCGGCTGTCTTATAGAAATTGAAGATAGCTTCTTTGCCTGTGGGAGCGGCTGATGTTGAACCGCCGTTGGAAGCCTGTGTTGCGGCCTCTGTTGCCTTGGCAGTGTCATCTGAACCGCTGCTGCTGTTGTCTGCCTGAGCCTGTGTTGCCGCATCGGAAGCGGGAGCCTCTGTAGCCGCGTCGGAGGGTGTATCGGCTGAGCCTGAATCTGCTGAACCCGAATCAGCTGAGCCGGAATCGGCTGAGCCTGAATCGCTGTTTGCGTTTGCGTCTGAAGAACCTGAGCCGCCTACAAGACCGCTGATGTTGATATCATTGCCGTCTTTATCTACGAAGCGGACGCGGATTTCCTGCGAACAGGAGCAGAAAGCGAACAGCATAGCCGCTACGAGAACAAGCGAGAGAACTCTCATGATGTTTTTCTTCATTAGGTGTGAACCCCTTTCAGAATTTTCGTTTTTTCGGTTTGACCGTAATAATTTGGTGCTGCATGGCAATAACCGTATGCAATACATAAATAATTTACAACACAGAACGAAAATTGTCAAGTGACTTTATGCATTTTCTTGTCAACTTTTACTCAAGATTTTTCGTCGAGCAAATTCTTTAGGTACTTTTACACAAAAATTTTCCTTAAATTTTGTAATATCAATCAAAATGAAAATCCTGTGTATGTTGTTGTGCTTGAAAGTGTTATGTCAAGGTCGGTGTTTATGGTCACAACTTTTTTAATCGAGGCGTTTTTCATCGACAGAACGCCGTTTACAAGAGTCTCATACGCCGTGGGCGTGCCGGACGCGTCAACCGTGAGTTTGGCATATGAATTTGTAAGCTTTACGGTGATATTTTCTTTTGATACAGTCGCGCCGACCTTGGGAGCGTAGACGGATACAACATCGTCAACCGTAATAAAGTCCATGCATTTTGAATAAACGCCTGTTGAAGTCGGGTTCTGCTCGTCCTTGAGATTTACGGTAATGACATACCCCGTTCCGCTCTTGACCGCCGAGATATTTTTTATATCGGACATGGTAAGGGCGGATGCGTACGCCTTGCCGGACGGCGACAGCACGTTGTCGGAGGATTGCCCCTTGTTTACGGTCGTTTCGTCGGCTGTTTCGGACAGCAGCGCACCCTTGACGAAGCTTACAAGAGTGTTTGCCGCCTTGTTGGACAGCTGCAGATCCTTGACGGTGGTAAGCTTTGATTTCTTAAAGCCCGCCTTTTTCGCTTTAATTGTGTTCACGGCATCGTTAAAATAGCTGAGCAGTGCCTGACCCGTCATTTTGTCGGGAGTTGACGGAGCGGCGGTCTGTGCTTCTGTCTGAGCCTGTGTCTCGGTCTGCGGCTGTGTTTCAAGCTCCTTGGGATACTCAAACGACACTGTTTCGTTTATAAACTCGGTTGTCTCTTCGACAGTCGGCGCTTCGGTATATACGTCCTGCTCGGCGGCATAATTCTGCTCGTCATAGAGCGCCTCGGTCTCGGCGTTGTGTGTAATCATCTGAACATCAATTGTAAAGCATGATGTAAGCCCCAGAGTCAGAGCGACACAAAGAGTGACAGACATAAGCGACAGAAATATTCGTTTCATTTTTTCTCTCCTCGGTTTTTTTAACAAAATTTATGGTCAATGTTTTAGAATTGCGGTATCATCTTACAATTTACACTACTTCAGGACTTTTGTCAAGTGAAATAGTGGACGGTGGGAAGTATCCAGTATCCAGTATCCAGTATCCAGTGGCCAGTGACCAGTGGCCGGTAACTAAGGAAGTCCTGCGGACTTGATTTTATAAGCTTCGCTTTGCAAAACTCCACTCTCCACTCTCCACACTCCACACTCAAAACTCTGCTCTTTGCCAATTGTAAGCTTTTGTATTGACGGGCATTTTTAATAATTGTATAATATAAGTGTGACTTTTTTGGGGGTGTCAATATGAAAAAGCTTGTTTGCGTTGTGCTTTGTGCCGTGATGATTTTTTCGTGCACCGTTTTTGCGAGTGCCGCCGAGATTTCGGCACCCGGTGCGGACAATTTTTCATACAAGACAACTTCCGATGATATATATTTTTCACTTTCGGCCTCTGTTTCCGATGATGTGGATACGTATGAAAAGCAGAGAACGCAGACACTCGGTGAGCTCAGAAAAAAACTGACGGATGAACAGATTCAAAAATCCGATTACGCCTTCCTGCTCTACCCTACCGAAATTTCGGTCGTGTGCGATATTGACGGCACGGATTATTTTGTAAAGAATGTATCGACTGACACCGAACAGATAAGCTTTACGCTTTTTGACGATGTTTTCCCGTCACTCGCCGCAGAAAATGTTCTGACCGAAGAAATTCTCGACTGCGGAACACTTGAATTGTATCTGACGGTTACGGCTTTTGACGGCGCAAAGCGTTGTTCCGTTTCCGAAAAAACGGAACTCGGGGAAATCGTTCTGCCGAAATGCACATACGTTGAATATATTCTGCCCGACGGCACGAAAAACGACAATCCCGTGTTCATGTTCACAAACAGCACGGACATAAAGCTCTCGACACCGACCCGTGACGGATACACCTTTGCGGGGTGGCAGAAGTCCGACGGCACATTTGTCGGTGAAATCCCGGCAAACACGGTAAAAATGACCGTTACGGCAACATGGGACGACCTTGTATACGCCGTAAAATATATTCTGTCCACAAGAAACGGCTATTCGTTTCTGCGTGTGGATAATTCCTCCAACCCCACTTCATACACACCCGGTGAAGGTGCAAAGCTCTGTTCTCCGTCCGCACCTATCGGGTATGTTTTCGGCTACTGGTATGACGCAGACGGGAACGAAGTAAGCGAGATTTCCAAGGGTTCAAGCGGCGATAAGGTCTTGTACGCGAAATGGTTTACGGAGAGTGAATACAAGGCATACAAAGCAAAAGCGGAGCACTGGTTTGACGTTGACGACGACGGTGAAGTTACCGTTGCGGACGCGAGAATTGTGCTGAGAGCCGCCGTCAATATTGAGCCGCTGTCAAAGACAAATCTTGCGAGAGTTGACCTTGCCGACCAGGGTCGAGCGGATGTCGCCATTGCAAGACTTGTGCTGAGGGTTGCCGTGAAGCTGGATGAGCTGAATGAGGTTGTGGAGGAGTATGGAAAGCTGTAAAAAGTTAGCAAGGAGCAAGGAGCAAGGAGCAGTGATGCGAAGGGGCCGGGGACCGGGG
>CAVFUV010000151.1:0-5477 GCA_963625735.1 bacterium | reverse complement strand
AGATAAGACCGTCTTTTTTTAAAGCTTTTATGGTTGCTTAAGCTTTATAAATCAAGTCCGCAGGACTTCCTTCATTCTTCATTCTTAATTCTTAATTCTTAATTATAAAAATGCCGCCCGGCAATACCTACACTGCCGGGCGGCGTTTTTATATAGTTATAATCAGTTAAGACCGATGTACGCAATCTCAAAAAAATCTCTGTATTCTTTGAATGTGATTTTTACAGCATCGGTTTTTTGCGGTTTAAGACAGCAGATGTGCTTGTAGCCTATCGCCGTGCCGGAATAAATTTCTTTCCATTTATCCTTCTGATTTTTTACGGAAACGGAAAATTCCTCCACATGCTGACCGTTAGTTATATTCTCTTTGATAATCAGCTTATCAAAAAGCTCCTCTTTTTCGAGTGTAAACACAACGGACGGTTCTCTGTCTTTTTCGCTCGGACGCCAGAAGCCGGGCTTATCCTCGGTTTTTGTGTTGTCGATACCGTAAAGCGACCCGAGCTCACTTGATGCCACGGCCTGGGATTTCGCGAGCAGATTATACGAAAACAGAATTTTAAGCTCACTGCCGAAAGCGGTTAAGATCTGACTGTCCATATCATCAAACTCACCGCGTTTATTGGGAGCAAGACCGAGCATCAGACAGCAGTTGTTGCCAACCGTACTGCAATAAAGCGTCAGAAGCTTGTCTTTTGTTTTTGAAGAATATTTATCCTCTTCGTCAAAATAATAGTTCTTGCGCATCGGGACTGATACTTCACACGGATACCATATAAATTCACTCTCGTGCTTTATTGCTTTTCGACTGCCGATATCAAGCTCAAACACGGCGGAGCTTTTGCCCTTGGGTGACGAAACAGATGTGCCGTCATCATAGACACCGTGCCACGCAGGGACAGAGCTCCACTCTTCTTTTCGAAGCACTCCCCTGTCGTTGCCGTACCAGCGAACATCGGGACCTCTGAACGCTATAACGGCATCGGGCATTTTTTCACGGATTACGCTGTAATATCTCGCCCAGTCGTAATTCTGCGTTTTGCCGTCGATTGAACCCGTAACACCGTCAAGACGAACATAAAAAATGTCACCGTAACGGGTAAGAAGCTCGTCTAACAATCCGCAAAAAAAATCGTCATACGCCTTACCCGTGCCGAAGGACTTTTCGTGTCTGTCCCACGGGGCAAGGCTTATACCGAATTTAAGGTCATATTTTCTGCAGGCATCGGAAATAAGACGAACCATATCCCCCTCGCCGTTTAACCAATTGGAGTTTTTTATGCTGTAATCGGTCATATCGGTCTGCCAGAGGCAAAATCCGTCATAGTCCTTGCAATTATATACAACGCCTTTCATTCCGGCGTTTTTAGCCGTTTCGCACCAGCTGTTGACATTTATGTCTTCAGGGCAAAAAACGGCAGGCGGTGCAAAACCGTCGCCGTATTGCTTTCCTGTGAAAACCGGCATACCATAGCTTATAAGTGCGTAAAACTCGGTCTGCTGCCATTCAAGCTGACGGGCGGAGGGTTTTGCGGCACAAGCAAGCTCATAGGGCTTTAACATGCCGATGTTTCCTTTCAGTCGTTATTTGTTGCTACTATGTCCGCACCTGTGCCGAGGATATCCTTAATGATTACCTGACCGAGTGTTACGGGAGCATCAACGGATGTGGCGTTTATAACCTTCATGCAGTCAAAAAGCATTGTCTTGGGAACAGCGCAGTTTGACTTTACGGGTACAACGGGATGAATGCCGCCGTTTACCTTAACCGTTGTTGCAAGTGAACGTGTGGGGTTTACAACCTCTGTACGGGCATAGGCGTCGCCGCGTTTGCAGGTGTTGCCTGTAACGGACGTAACCTCTGTGCCTTCATATTCAACGGTAATTGAGCAGCCGAGAGGGCATGCAACACAAGTAAGTTCTCTTTTCATTGCTTATTCCTCCACTCTGACAACAATTGTGCTGTCGGCATTCATTTTGGCAAGCGTTGCGGCGGGGATGACAACATTTTCCATCTCGCCGGGGGCAAGCTTAACTTTTTTCTTTGAAGAGATTATTTCGCCGTCGCACTCAAGAACAACCTTTGCGTTCTTGAAAATTCTGCCGACACGGAAATAAAGCTTAACATCATTTTCGTTTTTAATGTTGACTCTCTGAGGAACAAGATATCTTACGCCGTTGCCGGTTGTGGTCTTGACATAGACAGTCTCTTTTGCACCCTTGCCGAGGATGTAATTTGCCGCACCCTCGCCTGCTATCTGGCTCTCAAGTGTAACATAGTCAACAAGGTCATGAACATGCAGAACGTTGCCGCAGGCAAAAACGCCCTTATGGTCAGTCTGGCGCATTTCATCAACAACCGCACCGTTTGTAATTCTGTCTATTCCTATGCCGACATTCTTTGTAAGCTCATTCTCGGGAATAAGACCGACGGAGAGCATAAGCGTATCGCACTCGATATATTCTTTAGTGGATTCAATGGGCTGAAGATGCTCGTCAACCTGTGCGATTGTAACACCTTCAAGTCTGTCTTTGCCGTGTGTTTCAACAACTGTTGTTGACAGACGAAGCGGAATATTGAAGTCATTAAGGCACTGAACAATATTTCTTGTAAGACCGCCCGAATACGGCATAAGCTCGCAGACAACCTTAACCTCTGCACCTTCGAGCGTCATACGTCTTGCCATGATAAGACCGATATCGCCGGAGCCTAAGATGACAACCTTTTTGCCGGGCATATAGCCGTCAATGTTAACGTACTTCTGAGCAGTGCCGGCTGTCATGATGCCGGACGCACGTGTACCCGCAATCTCAAGAGCTCCTCTGGGACGCTCACGGCAGCCCATTGCGAGAACAATGGCCTTAGACTGAATTTTAAGCAGACCGTCTTTTTTGTTAACGGCTGTAACAAGATTGTTTTCGTCAATGTCAAGAACCATTGTGTCGGTTTTGACTGTAATATCGGTATCTTCTACCTGCTTTATAAACTTTGCGGCATACTCGGGACCGGAGAGCTCCTCACCGAAATAGTGAAGACCGAAGCCCGTGTGAATGCACTGTTCAAGAATACCGCCGAGAGTTTCGGCTCTTTCGAGAATTATGATTTTCTCTACGCCGCATTCTTTTGCTTTAAGGGCAGCCGCCATGCCTGCGGGACCGCCGCCTACAACAACAAGATCATAATTTAACATAGCTTTATACCCCCTTATTTCGTTTTTTCGAAAAGTATATTCGAACCGCCGCCGAACTTTGTGATTGTGTTAACGTCTGTGCCAAGCTCACGTGCGAGAATTTCTACAACCTTTGAACCGCAGAAACCGCCCTGGCAGCGACCCATGCCGGCTCTTGTGCGTCTCTTTACGCCGTCAACATCTCTTGCGCCTGCGGGAGCTTTGATAGCATCGATAATTTCACCCTCTGTGATTGTCTCACAACGGCAGATAATGCGGCCGTATGCGGGGTTCTTTGCAATTGCGGCTTCCTTTTCGGCATCGGTAGCGTGACGGAAGCGGAAAACATCCTCTCTTGTGCCGTCAAACTTTTCGTTTGCCTTGACATCGCCGATTGCCTTTGTGATGATATCGGCAAGATATTCGGCAATTGCGGGAGCGGATGAAAGACCGGGAGACTCAATGCCAGAAGCGTGGATAAACTGTGCGTTAACCTTGCTGGGCCCGAGAATGAAGTCATCGTTAACGGGATGAGCACGAAGACCCGAGAAGGATGTAATCGCGTTTCTTGTGGAAACAGCCGGGCAGCTCTTTACGGAGAATGTCTTTACCGTTTTGAGACCTTCGGCGGTTGTGGCGGTGTCGTCCTTGTCGTCTATATCCTCGGCTGTGGGTCCTATAAGAAGGTTGCCGTCAACCGTCGGGGAAACAAGTATACCCTTACCCATCTTGGTGGGGCACTGGAAAATTGTATGCGAAACCATATTTCCGACAGCCTTGTCGAGAATAAAGTATTCACCGCGTCTGATTATAAGCTCAACACTCTCGTCGCCAATCATCTTGGCTATTTCGTCGGAGTGCGCGCCTGCGGCATCAACAATATATTTTGCCTTTACTTCGCCTACTGTGGTGGTAAGAGTAAATACACCGTCGGCGAAATCAATAGCGGTAACCTTGGCGTTTCTCTTAAACTCAACACCGTTTGTAACGGCGTTTTCGGTAGCGGCTATTGTAAGCTCATAGGGGCATACAATACCGGCGCTCTGTGCGTCAAGAGCACCGCAGACATCGTCGGCAAGATTAGGTTCAAGAGCCTTAAGCTCCTCTTTATTGAGGATTTTCATCTGAGGCACGCCGTTTGCGATACCGCGGTCATAAAGCTCCTTAACGGTAGCCATTTCTTCTTCCGAAAAAGCGACAACCAATGAACCGTTGTTTTTGTAGGGAACGCTAAGCTTCTTGCAAAGCTCGGGCATCATGGCACAGCCCTTAACGTTAAGCTGAGCCTTAAGTGTGCCGGGTTTTGCGTCAAAGCCCGCATGAACAATACCGCTGTTTGCTTTGCTTGCACCCATGGCGACATCGTTTGTCGCTTCAAGGAGTGCAACGTTCAGGCAGTACTTTGAAAGCTCTCTTGCAGTTAAAGCACCGACAACGCCGGCACCGATAATTGCAACATCGTAACACATAAGATTTACATCTCCTTATTTTTGTAGGGGGTTATTCAAACAATAGTATTATAGGATGAAGATTACAATAAATCAACCGATAATTTGCAAAATATGCATAAATTTGCCGTATAAACAGAACAAGGGACCGCCGTAAAAATACGACAGTCCCATTTGGTGTTCCGTTTGATTATGCTTCGGGAACAGCTGCATCGGTGGATTCTTCTTCATCGCTGCTGCCGTTAAGCATTTCTTCGATCTGCTGAATCAGAGCCATAAAGATGCCGATCTTTGCGAAGGGCTTAAGAATCTTGAGGAACATTTTGAGAAACCAACTTGCCATTACAGTAACCTCCCTTGAGATTTATTTCAACTGTACTATACCATATTTCCAAATCAAAATCAATAATTTTGAGATAAGTTTTAAAAATTTCGGAACAAAACGGCAAAACAGCTTCCGAGAGCTGTCTTTATAGGCATAATTTAGGTGAAATTATCATTGACAACGCCCCGAAAATCTGTTATATTATCATGGCAGTCAGAAAGCGGTGCGGTGTTTCGTCGGTTTTCGATTGTGCAATTAAATATTCGGAAGTGTATCGAAGTGGTCATAACGGGCCTGACTCGAAATCAGGTAGTCCTCACGGGCTCGTGGGTTCGAATCCCACCGCTTCCGCCACAAAAGTGCTGAAAATGCCGTTTTTTTTGCGGGTTTCGGCACTTTTTCTCTTTTGTGTATTCTTCTCATAAGTTTCAAATAGGCACTTTCTTGCCTTTGTTTTGATTTTTTTCGGTGCGTTTGCGGCGCATCCGCAAGAACCGATGAGCGCTTCAAATACCGTTAAATAAAGGCTTTCCC
>CAVFUV010000150.1:0-5490 GCA_963625735.1 bacterium | reverse complement strand
AGGTTGATTCGTTCCTTAATCATCAGCTTGATGTTAAGCTTATCGACGCTTTAGGCAAGGAATTTTACGATACATTTTCATCATATAACGTAACAAAGATCCTCACGGTTGAGGCATCGGGCATTGCAATGGCTGTTGCGGCCGCCCGTTACTTCGATGTTCCCGTTGTGTTTGCAAAAAAAGGCAGTCACAAGAACGTCGGAGATGATGTCTATACCGCTGAGGTCGTTTCTTTTACTAAGGATATTACATATACCGTTATGGTATCAAGAAAGTTCATAAATCCTAATGACAACATACTTATTATAGATGACTTTCTCGCAAACGGCGAAGCCTGCTTCGGACTTAAAAAGATAGTCGACGATGCGGGTGCAAAGCTTGCCGGCATAGGAATCGCCATAGAAAAGCGTTTCCAGGGCGGCGGCAACAAGCTCAGAGAGATGGGCATAAAGGTTAAGTCTTTGGCGATTGTCGATTCCATGTCAGATGATTCTCTGGTATTCGGAAGCGACGACTGAAGAAAATAAAAAAACACATTTTTGGAGGAAACAAAAGTGAAAAAAGCTCTCAAGGTAATTTCCCTTGTCCTTGCGCTTGCAATGGTATTTGCATTCGCAGCATGCTCAAACGGCGGCAATGACACAACAGACGCCGCAAACAAGGAGACACAGGCAGGCACCGCTACCGCAACAGATTATTCAAAAATCAAGTTTGGTCTTATCTGCCTCCACGACGAAAACTCCACCTATGACAACAACTTCATTGAAGCTCTCAAGAGCGTTCAGACAGAGCTCGGTCTTTCCGATGATCAGGTTCTCATCAAGACAAACATCCCCGAGTCGGATGAATGCCTCAGTGCCGCGGAAGAGCTTGTTGACGAGGGTTGCAACATTATTTTTGCTGACTCCTTCGGTCACGAGACTTACATTATTCAGGCTGCGGAAGAGTTCCCCGAGGTTCAGTTCTGCCACGCTACCGGTACTCAGGCAAAGCAGAAGAATCTTGCTAACTATCACAACGGTTTTGCTTCAATCTATCAGGGCAGATATCTTGCAGGTGTTGCCGCAGGTCTCAAGCTCAACGAAATGATTGCCGATGGCAAAATCACAGCTGAACAGGCTGTTATGGGTTATGTCGGCGCATTCAACTATGCAGAAGTTGTTTCAGGCTTTACATCCTTCTATCTCGGTGCAAAGTCCGTATGCCCCTCAGTTACAATGAAGGTTACATACACTAACTCCTGGTTCGACATCGCTCTCGAGCGTGAAGCTGCTCTTTCACTCATCAATGACGGCTGCGTTCTTATAAGCCAGCACGCTGACTCCGAAGGTGCTCCCAAGGCTTGCGAAGAAAAGGGCGTTCCCAATGTTGCTTACAACATCGACACTTCTTCCATGGGTCCCAACACAGCTATCATTTCCTCAAAAATCAACTGGGCTCCTTACTACAAACTCGCGATAAACGCTGTTGCTGCCGGCGAAAGCTTTGACACCGACTGGTGCGGCACAATCGAGACAGGTTCTGTTGAGCTTACAACTCTCAACACCGCTGTTGCCGCTGAAGGCACACAGGAAAAGCTCGACGAAGTTAAAGAAAAGCTCGTTTCCGGCGAAATCAAGGTATTCGATACAGCTAACTTCACAGTTAACGGTGAAAAACTCAGCGAGTATCAGGCAGACGTTGACGGCGACTATGCTCCCGACACAAACGTTATCATCGACGGTATCTTCGAGGAGTCAAATGTACAGTTCCGTTCCGCTCCCTACTTTGACATTAAGTACATCGACGGTATCACCGAGAAATAATTAACACTTAAAGCTTATAATTCGGGCGAAGCCTCAACTCGCTTCGCCCGAGTTTTGTTCAATTAGCAATTGGCAATGAGCAATTAACAATTGAATTAAGGGGTCAGGGACCGGGGACCGGGGGCCGGGGAATACGGAAGACACTGCGTGTCTTGAATTATATGGCTTCACAAAAGAAAAAAACTCCACACTCCACCTTCCACACTCCACACTTTATTTTGGTTTTTTGAAAAGAGGGCAGCCTGAACTGCCTTGTTTTCAAGAAATCTACACGGAGGGATTTATACAGTGAGCGTACCTGCTATTGAACTGAAAAATATTTCCAAAACCTTCGGCAGTATTGTTGCCAACAAAAATGTCAGTCTCACCGTAGATCGCGGCGAGATTCTTTCGCTTTTAGGCGAGAACGGCAGCGGCAAAACAACGCTGATGAACATGATTTCGGGCATTTATTTCCCCGATGAGGGTCAGATTTTCATAAACGGCGAAGAAGTCGTTATCCGTTCCCCCAAGGATGCCTTTGATCACAAAATCGGTATGATTCATCAGCATTTCAAGCTTGTCGATCTGTTTACCGCCGCTGAAAACATTACTCTCGGACTTAACGAAGAGGGCAAATTCAACATCAGGAATGTTTCGAAAAAAGTCGCCGAAATCAGTTCAAAATACGGCTTTGATATTGATCCCGACAAAAAGATATATGAAATGTCCGTTTCCGAAAAACAGACGGTTGAAATTATCAAGGTGCTTTACAGAGGTGCGGATATTCTTATCCTCGACGAGCCCACAGCTGTTCTTACTCCTCAGGAAACGCAGAAGCTCTTTAACGTTCTCCGCAAGATGAAGGAGGACGGCAAGTCGATTATCATTATCACACACAAGCTTCATGAGGTTCTCGCAATTTCCGATAAAGTCTCCGTTCTTCGCAAGGGCGTTTATATCGGCACTGTTAATACGGCAGAGACGAACGAAAACGAGCTTACCGAAATGATGGTCGGCAAGAAAATTTCTCTTAACATAGAAAGAAACGACCCTGTTGACCCCGTTGACAGAATTGTCGTTAATAATATCAACTGCTATGACCGTGAAGGCGTAAAGGTGCTTGATAACGTTTCTTTCACTGCGAAGAGCGGCGAAATTCTCGGCATCGCGGGCATCGCCGGCAGCGGTCAGCGTGAGCTCCTCGAAGCAATCGCGGGACTTCAGCATATCGAAAACGGCGAAATTCTCTATAACAATCCCAAGACCGGCAAAACGGATAACCTGCGTGATAAAACTCCCCTGCAGATAAGAGAGCTTGGCGTTCGTCTTTCGTTTGTTCCCGAAGACAGACTCGGCATGGGTCTTTGCGGAAACATGGACATTATCGACAATATGATGCTTCGAAGCTACCGCAAGGGCAAATCAGTGTTTGTCGAGAGAAAAGCTCCCAAGGATCTTGCAAATGAAATTATAGAACAGCTTGAGGTTGTGACTCCCGGTCCCACGACACCCGTTCGCCGTCTGTCGGGCGGCAACGTTCAGAAGGTGCTTGTCGGCAGAGAAATAGCCGCCGCTCCCACCGTTCTTATGGCGGCATACCCCGTAAGAGGACTTGATATCAACTCTTCCTACATGATATACAACCTTCTTAACGAGCAGAAGAAAAAAGGCGTTGCCGTTATATTTGTCGGCGAGGACCTTGATGTGCTTATTGAGCTTTGCGACCGCATTATGGTTGTAAGCTCCGGCAGGATTTCAGGTATAGTTGACGGCAGAACAGCCGATAAGAGTGAGCTCGGTCTGCTTATGACAAAATCATCCGACGGAGGTGCCGAAAATGAGTAATAAACCCAAAAAGGTTCGTGAACCACTCTTTCACATCGCAAAAAGAAACGGAATGCCTCCGCTGCAGGCGTGGCTTATAAGACTTGCTTCAATTGTTGCGGCTCTTATCGTCAGCGCGCTTGTTATTGTTGTGCTGACAAAAGAAAACCCCATTGAAGTTTACGCTTCCATGATTAAGGGTAGCTTCGGCACGTCGAGAAAATTCTGGATTCTGCTTCAGAATATTGCAATTCTTCTGTGCATCGCACTTGCCGTTACTCCGGCGTTCAAAATGAAATTCTGGAACCTCGGCGCCGAGGGTCAGGTGCTTGTAGGAGGACTTGCGAGTGTCGCATGTATGTTCTATGTCGGCGATAAGCTCCCGAACTGGCTTCTGCTTGTCGTAATGCTTGTCGTGTCAGTTCTTTCGGGTATTATATGGGGACTTATTCCCGCTTACTTTAAGTCGAAGTTCGGCACAAATGAAAGTCTGTTTACACTTATGATGAACTATATAGCCATGCAGCTTGTAACGTTCTTTATAAACATATGGGTTCCCAACGGCTCAAACGTTATGGGTCTTGTAAATTCAGATACAAAGGCCGGATGGATTCCCGATATCTTCGGACAGAAATATCTGTTCAACATCATCATTGTCGCCGTACTTACAATAGTAATGTTTATCTATCTTAAGTATTCCAAGCACGGCTATGAGCTGTCGGTTGTCGGCGAGAGTGTCAACACCGCAAAATACTGCGGAATTAACGTAAAGAAGGTTATCATTCGCACAATGGCTCTGTCGGGCGCTATATGCGGTCTTGCGGGTTATCTTTTGGTCGCAGGCACAAACCACACCATTTCAAAAGACCTTGCGGGCGGCAACGGCTTCACCGCTATAATGGTTTCATGGCTTGCCAAGTTTAACCCGATAATAATGGTTGTGTCCTCATTCCTTATTGTTTTCCTTCAGCGTGGCGCAAGTCAGATAGCGACAGAGTTCCGTCTTAACGAATCCGTCGCCGATATACTTACCGGTATAATCATCTTTTTCCTGATAGGCAGTGAATTCTTCATCAACTATCAGATAAAGCGTACTTCAACAAATAAGGAGGACAAATAAATGTTAACTACAATCTTATCATTTATCAATGCCGCAATTATTCAGGGCATTCCTCTTCTTTACGGCTCGGTCGGTGAAATCATTACCGAAAAATCGGGCAACCTGAACCTCGGTATCCCCGGTATTATGTACATGGGCGGTATTTCGGGTATCATCGGCGGTTATCTTTATGAGCACAATGCCGCAGAGCCTAATTCATTTCTGTGTGTTCTCATTTCATTGCTTGCGTCCCTTGCCGGAAGCGCTTTGATGTCGCTTATCTATTCATTCCTTACCATCAACCTCAGAGCAAATCAGAATGTTACCGGACTTGCGCTTACAACATTCGGTGTCGGCGTCGGCAACTTCTTCGGAGGCTCGCTTTTAAGCTTCTTCGGTGAGAGCGGTTCCATTTCTCTTATTCAGACGGGTCTTGCGTATAAGACAAAGCTTCCGTTTGCGGACAGCCTCGGTCTTTTCGGCTCGACATTCCTGTCGTTCGGCTTCCTTGCCTATCTCGCCGTCATAATTGCCATAATCGCTTCGGTTATTCTTAACAGAACGAGAGTGGGACTTAACCTCAGAGCTGTCGGCGAAAACCCCGCAACCGCAGATGCAGCCGGCATAAACGTAACAAGATACAAATATGTTTCAACCGTTCTCGGCGGTATGATAGCAGGTCTCGGCGGACTCTATTTCGTTATGGACTACACCGCGGGCGCATGGACAAACAACGGCTTCGGCGACAGAGGCTGGCTTGCGATTGCAATTGTTATATTC
>CAVFUV010000149.1:0-5528 GCA_963625735.1 bacterium | reverse complement strand
AATGCATAATGCAGAATGTCGCAGACAAAAATCATCCGGTGAATGATTTTTGGCGTAGCGACTAATGAGGACCGGCGGCAGCGGTCCGACAAACCAAAATCAAGAAGTCCTGCGGACTTGGATTATAAGGCTTCGCTAAGGGGAGTGCTATCTGAGAAAATAGCTTCTTTGTTTGCCGAAAACAACGAAAAATCAGATTATAAAGTGAAAAAATCCCGAGGTGGCACGGAAGTCATCTCGGGGTTTTATTTTTGGTGTGGATTTTCATTGTGCGTAGTTTTGGATATGAATTGACAAAAAAGAAAAAGGCGGTAAAGCACCGCCCAATTCTTTTAATCGATTCAATGAAAGAAATCAGTCTTCGTCGTTCTGCTTTCTGATGTCTTTAACAAGATCCTTAATTGTCTGGATCATGCTCTGAATGAAGTCAACAAGACCCTGGAAGAACTCTGTAATCTTTTCCATGGAAATTCCCTCCGTTGTTATTTTTTTGGTTTTCACCGTCTTAAATATATCATGTTTATCCGTTGTTTGCAATAGCTTTTTGGAAAAATCGACAAAATTTAATGTTTTGTATGTTTTAATCGTTTGATTGTAAATATTTGCAGCCCGTGACAGGCAGTTGAAAGACACAGATAAGCTTGCTTTAATTCAACACCGGCCACCGGCCACCGACCACTGATTTCTAATTTTCTATGTTCGCGTTTTTCCAGTCAAACTCTCTCAGCTTCCCGTTTTCCTGCAATTCGGGATATCCCCATTGTCTTAATACTTCATACACGCCGATTGCTACCGAGTTTGAAAGATTAAGGCTTCTCGCGTCCGAAATCATCGGTATTCTGACCGTAGTATTGGGGTTATCGAAAAGAAGCTTTTCGGGCAGTCCCTTTGTCTCTTTGCCGAACACGATAAACACCTTTTCGGGGTATGTTATGTCGGTATGCTTATGCGGCGCTTTTGTTGAGAAATAATAAAAATTCTCGTTAGGGTGCTTCTCGAAAAATTCCTCTGTCGAGTTATAATAGTTAATATCGAGCAGATGCCAATAGTCAAGCCCCGCACGCTTAAGCTTTCTGTCGTCTATGTTAAAGCCCATAGGCCCCACAAGATGAAGCTTCGCACCCGTTGCGGCACAGGTTCGGGCAATGTTGCCGGTGTTCTGCGGAATTTCAGGCTCTATAAGAACAATATTGAGTTCATGCATTTCGGTAAATCTTCTTCCGATTTATATTTTCAGCTTTGATATTCTACCATACAAAGCCGCAAAAGTAAACCTATTAATTTTTTATTAACTTCCCGCAAAACGCCCCTTATTATATTTACAAAACAGAAAAATTATGGTAACATACAGGCATAAATTGAGGCGGTGTTGTATATGAAGAATATGAACAGAATTATATGTGCGATTTTGTGTGCGACACTTACATTGTCGCTGTTTTCGTGCTCTTCGGGCGACGATCCGACAGACCCCGCCGCAATGTTTACCGAGCCTGCCGTTCCCACAACCGCAGAAGCTGTACCCGATGAAAACACACTTGATGCCATAAGCACAGACAGGTCTTTTTACGGCGTAAAGGACGACACCGCAGACACATACACAGGCCGTCGTCCGTTGCCTCTGAATGAATTTAAGGATGTAAGAACAGAGAACGACAAAAATCTGCCGACCGATTTAATCAGCCACGGCTTCGGTGTCGCCAAAGACGAAAAGCCGAATCAGCTGAGCATTAACAATCAGAAATTCTTTGATGACGGCGGTTATGATGCCGTCTGCCTTGACACCAAGACCGAGCAGAAGGTGCTTTATCTTACATTTGACTGCGGCTACGAGAACGGCTATACCGAAAAAATTCTCGATACACTTAAAGAAAAGAATGTAAAAGCGGCGTTTTTCTGCACATTAGACCAGGTTAAAGCCACTCCCGAGCTTATCGCACGCATGATAAACGAAGGTCATGTTGTCGGCAATCATTCCGTTACACACCCTGTTTTTGCCGATATCTCAAGACAGAAAATGTATGAAGAGATAAAGGGACTTGACGATTATCTGCGTGAGCATTTCGGCTATTCGTCTCTCTATTTCAGATATCCTCATGGCAAATACAGCGAGTCGAGCCTTGATCTTATAAATTCCATGGGCTACCGTGCCGTTTTCTGGTCGCTGGCGTATGAAGACTGGGATCTCGATAATCAGAAGGGCGCGGACTATGCCCGTGAGACCGTTGTGTCACGCCTGCACCCCGGTGCTGTCATACTTCTGCACGCCGTGTCACCCGATAACGCCGGCGCACTTTCGGACATTATAGACGACGCAAGAAAAATGGGATACGAATTTTTGTCGCTTGATGAAATGAAACGCTGATTTGTGTTGCACTTTTCCGCTTTCCGTGGTAAAATATCGTGAACAAAGCCGAGTGACGAAACTTTGTCCTCGGCTCTTTAGCTTTAAGAAGGGAATTTTTATAAACCATGAAACTTACCGCTATTGATAACAACGGCACACTTCAGGGCTTTATGCTTGTAAAAAGCTGTGAACGCAAGAACGCCAAAAACGGCTCTGTTTATCTTGACATCGTTCTTGCCGATGCCGACGGCGAAATTGTCGCCAAAATGTGGGATTTTAAGGGCTCGACGGAGAGTCAGCCTGTTGTTAACAGCATAATCCGTGTTCGCGGAATGCTTAATACATTCAATAATCAGCAGCAGTTCAGAATTGACCGATTCCGTCAGTCAACCCCCGAGGACGGTGTCAATATTGCAGACTTTGTGCCCGGTGCTTCCTGTACGCCCGAGTATATGTACAGCAGTATAACGGAGCTTGTCGACAGCTTTGAGGATGAGATGCTCAAGAAGCTTGTTTTTGCCGTGCTCGATGAATATAAAGACAGAATTATCACGCTCCCCGGCGCTTTCAAGCTTCACCACGCCGTAAGAGGCGGTCTGCTTATGCATACTTTAGGCATCTGCCGTATGGCATGCGCGACGGCTGAGGTCTATCCGTCAATTGACCGCGATCTGCTTTTAGCCGGTGCCATTCTTCACGATATAGCAAAATCCGAGGAGTTCAGCGTTGCACCGACAGGGCTTGTTGAGGGCTACACCGTGCAGGGTACTCTCATCGGTCACCTTGTAAAGGGAGCCATGATAATCGACGAAATAGGCAAAAAGAATGACATTGACCCCGATACGCTGATGCTTATCGAACATATGCTTATATCGCATCACGGTATCCCCGAGTTCGGTGCCGCAGTCAGACCCCTGTTCCTTGAAGCGGAAATACTGTCGGAGCTTGACAATCTGGATGCCAATATCTATGAGATTACAAACGCCGTAAAGGATGTAAATTCCGGTGAGTTCACAAACAGAATGTGGGCGCTTGACGACAGAAAATTCTTTAATCACGGGCGAAAAGAAGTATCGACGGATGTAAATCTGTAATCGGAGGACAATATGGAAAACTGGACTGAAATTAAAATTACGGTTGATGCCGACAGAGTGGACGAAGCCGGCGACATTGCCACAATGACCGTGCCTTACGGTATTTATATTGAGGATTACCGCAATCTTGAAGAAGAGGCAAAAGAGATTGCCAAGATTGATTTAATAGATGAAGATCTTCTTAAAAAAGACAGAACAAAGGGAATAGTTCACATTTATATTTCCCCTGAAGAAAATCCGCAGGAGGCTGTGTCCTTTATTGAAGAGCGTCTGAGAGCCGACAACATCGAATATAAAACCGAGCTGCTCAACTGCGCCAGAGAGGACTGGGAGAACAACTGGAAGCAGTATTTCAAGCCCATCAAGGTCGGCAAAAAGCTTCTTATCCGTCCCGCGTGGATTGACGATTACGACGCAGACGGCAGAGCTGTTCTGACGCTTGAGCCCGGTGTCGCTTTCGGCACGGGTACTCACGAAACAACACGCCTTTGCATGGAGTCACTCGAAGAATGTGTAACCCCCGGGTGTGAAATGCTCGATGTCGGCTGCGGCAGCGGTATATTAAGCGTTGCCGGAATGCTCCTCGGCGTAAAGAGTGTAACAGGCGTTGACATTGACCGTCTTGCCGTAAAGGTCGCAGTCGAAAACGGCAGAATGAACGGCTTTACTTCTCCCGAGTACAATATGATTCACGGCGACCTCACCGACAAGATAAGCGGAAAATACGATGTCGTCACGGCTAATATCGTAGCCGATGCCATAATTAAGCTCACCCCCGCTATAAAGCCCTTCTTAAAGCCCGACGCGGTCTATATCGTTTCCGGTATAATCGACACACGTGAAAACGATGTTATCCCCGTGCTCGAAGCAAACGGCTTCACAATTACCAAACGCCGCACCGAAGGCGGCTGGGTCTGCCTTACATGTAAGCTGTAAAATTTTATTTTTTTAACCGGCTCTCTCGATTTTTGAGGGAGCTTTTTTTATGTATATGGCTCGGAAATGCCGAATAAAATAATGAAGACAAAATATTTATATTTTCATTCTGAATTCACCTTATATTTTCAATATTTTTTTAGCTTAATCCTGTAAAATCGCATTAAGAATAAATCATAATATTACTCTTGCAACACTCCCTTTAATGTTGTAAAATAATTACGGTATCGGAGGACAGTTTATGCAGATTTTGGTAGTAGAAGATGAAAAACGTCTTGCGGAGGCTCTTCAGCAAATTCTCAGCGAGAAAAAATATATGGTAGATCTTGCCTTTGACGGGCAGGACGGTCTTGCCATGGCGTTAAGCGGCGTTTATGATGTTATCGTGCTTGATGTCATGCTCCCCAAAATGAACGGACTTCAGGTTGTGTCCGAGCTTCGTAAAGAAAAAATCGACACTCCCGTGCTTATGCTCACAGCAAAAGATCAGATTACCGACAAGGTCGCGGGGCTTGACGCGGGTGCGGATGACTATATGACAAAGCCGTTTTCGCCTGTGGAGCTGCTGGCTCGTATCCGTGCACTTACAAGGCGTCAGGGAGAAGTCATCATTGACAAGCTCACGTTCCATGATCTCGATCTTAACCTTTCAACCTGCGATCTGACCTGCTCCGACAAAAGCGTACATCTCAATTTCAAGGAATTTGAAATCATGCGTATTCTTATGTCGAACCCCGGCAAGGTCACAACCAAGGATGACCTCATTGTAAAGGTATGGGGCTATGACTCCAATGCCGTTGACAACAACGTTGAAGTATATATTTCATTTCTTCGCAAAAAGCTTGACTTTATCGCTTCGACAACTCAGATTGTGTCACTTCGCAAAATCGGTTACCGACTTGAGGAAAAATAAATGCTTAAAAAACTACGCCGCCGTTTTACGACGCTCCTGATGCTCATTATCGGTGCAATTCTCGTCTCGTTCTATTTTATTGTTGTCTGCATTCTGATGATAACGATAACGGTAAACATGCGTGCGTCTCTGCATGAATTTACGGCGGATGACTATGTGGCGCAGTATGCCGACCTGTCGTCCGACGAGGAAATAGAAAATTCGATGGTATTTCCGCTGTACGCAGACGGGGTCTGTGTTG
>CAVFUV010000148.1:0-5569 GCA_963625735.1 bacterium | reverse complement strand
GCACACATCAGAAGCCTGAGCCGCTCGTCTTTTGTATTGCGAATATTTTCAATGTCGGTTGTTTTGCGTTCTTCCCATGATTTCGAAGTGTCTTCACTGTCCGATAAGACAAGCTCGACAACCTCTTTCGGGAAGTTTTCGGCAAGCTGTTCGGGCGTTACATCGGTGTCTTCGATAACATCATGCAGAAATCCCGCACTTATAAGGATATCATCCGCACCGTTTTTCGCAAGCTCCAAAGCGACTGCCACGGGGTGTGTTATATATTCGGAACCGTCTTTTCGCTTTTGGTTCGCATGTGCTTTAAGCGCAAATAAAAATGCTTTTTGGGTCATAGCTTCTCCTTTTAGGTGTCAAATTCAAGGCGCAGACGGTTTTCGCCGTCCTCGTAGGTGTATTTCATTCCGGAAGTCAGTTTCTTGACCATAAATATACCGAGACCGCCAATTTCTCTGCTCTCCGCAGAAAGAGTAATATCCGGCTCTTCTGTGCCTGTCGGGTCAAATTTTGCTCCGTTGTCTCTGAACAGAAGCAGATATTTTTTAGGTTCCTCAACAACCGTAAGCTCGGCAAATGACGCTTTTGAATAACGGACTATATTCGAATAAATCTCATCGACAACAATAAGAACGTTATTTATAAGCTCCCTCGGATACTCCGAACGCTGCATTCTGTTAGTTATGAAATCGGCTACAAGATTAATTGAGTCAAAGTTCGGATAGACTTCAACCCTGTCTTTGCTGTAAAGCTCATTTACTTCAACGCACAGCATTGTAATATCATCGGACTGCGGAACATCTGCGGAAAATTCCGCGACATCGGCTTTAAGAGATGTGCAGATATCCTGAACCTTATCCGTTGAATGCTTATTGAGAAATTCAGCAAGCCGTCTTTCGCCGTAAAGCTTTTCTTCTTTATCGGCGGCTTCGGTTACGCCGTCGGTATAAAGGAAGATTTTATCACCGGGATTAAGCTTAATCTCGTGTTTGCGATAGACAGTGCCGTCCATTCCCGCCAAAACAAAATTGGGGCGAACCTTAAGATATTCAAATTCCGCTCCCCTTCTGCAGATAAGCGGCGGATTATGCCCGGCGTTTACGTAAGAAAGAGTGCCGGTTCTGAAATCCATTTTACCAATCCATCCTGTTACAAACATACCCATGTCGTTATGCTCGCAAAGGCTCTCGTTTGCTTCATTAAAAGCGACATCAATATCCTTGCCGCCCTCAACAAGACCTTTTATCATGGTTTTAGCGGTCATCATGAACATAGCCGCGGGTATTCCCTTGCCCGACACGTCCGCCACCATAAAAACAAGCGTAAAACGATCGAGCACATAGAAGTCATAGAAGTCGCCGCCGACTTCCTTCGCTGCATTCATCGAAGCGAATAAATCAAAATCAAGTCTGTTGGGGTACGCCGGAAAAACAGTGGGCAAAGCGGAATACTGAATCTGTCTTGCAAACTCCAGCTCGCTGTCTATTCGCTGTTCTGCTTCTGTTATGTAGTTTTTAAGAACCGAAACAGTCTTGTTTATATGCTGTGACAGCTCGACAAATTCCTTGTGTGAATTTACGTTAATAACAGTGTCAAGCTCACCGTTTGTAATTGCTCTTAGCCCGGTGTTAATGGTGTCAATATTGCGGATGATTTTCTTCTTAAGCATTTCATAGATAAGAATAAACAGTGCCGTATAAATTAACACCTGCACAAACTCGGTCAGATAAATCGTAACACTTCTGTAAAGCTCGGCGTTTTCGAATGTTATTCTGTTGATAATCTGTTTTACGAATGCACTTGAGAGAATAAACGCTACAAAAACACAAATCAGAAGCTTAAAAGCAAAGTCATTAGAAAGCTTCTTTTCTTTTATATCGATTTTCTGTTTGGGCGCAAAGATATTGCCGGCGGCAACGGCGAGTGAAAGTGATATGCCGTTACACAAAATCATCGGCAAGGTGCAGGTCTGTACGTAAGAGAACGCATGAGTAACATCATTTATGTTGGTGATAAGTATAAGCAGCATATGCAGGACTTCCATTGTGGTGCCGAGTCCGAACGCAACAATAGGTGAAGTTCTTTTCTTTTCAAAAACCTGTATATGCATCATGCCGCCGCAGACACCGGCTAAAACGGTAGCGAGCGAACAGCCGACACGTGTATACCATACGCCGCCCCAGTAAACACAGAAGTATCTGTAAACGCCGCCGATTACACCTGCGATAATGCCCGCAGGGGCACCGAAAATAAGCGCGGCACACATGGGAGCTGCGTCACGCACATTCATTATAGCTTCATCGGACAGCGGAACACCGTAAGCGGTGCTTAATATCGCAAAGCCGCCGAAAAGCAGACCGACTATTATCTGTTTAATCCAGAAATTCAGCTTGCCGTATTTTGTTTTTTGCTCAAGAAGTGTAAGTATTGTTGTAATTACAACGGGAAAAAGTGTTGCGCTTACCATTTTTATTGCGACTTCCATGCTGTCACCTCAGAGAAGAAAAACTAACATTTATTATATTACCGAAAACGAAATATTACAACAGAAATTTGTGTCAGATAACCATTTCGTATTCGCCCATATTGCCGTCTTTATAGTAACGCTCAAGATCATAAGGTGTATAGATGCCGGTATCCGTAACAACACCGCTTACAAGCTCGGGCGGAGTTATGTCAAAGGCGGGATAATAGCCTTTTACGCCGTTGTCCGCCGTTCTGACGCCCATTGCCTGAAGTGTAAAATCCGGGTCACGCATTTCAATTTTTACGGTGTCAATCGTCGGGTGAACCTTGTCGGGTGCACCGGTGACAAAATAAGGGATTTTATTGTATTTTGCGGCAATGGCAATCTGGAATGTGCCGACCTTGTTTACAACATGACCGTCCATGCATATAGCATCTGCGGCGGATGTAAAAACATCAACATGCTCTTTCCGCATAACAAATGCAGGCATATTATCTGTAATTACAGTGACATCCATGCCCATATCATGACATACGGTAGCGGTAAGTCTTGCACCCTGAAAATAGGGTCTTGTCTCGGGGCAGAAAAATCTGACATCGGTTTTGCCCTGCTCCTTTAATGCTCTGCAAAGCTGACCGACAATTGTCTCACCGAAGCACTGTGTCATTACCGTGCCGTGTGCGGGCACCATATCAGCAAGGTAACACGCCATTTTATAGACTTTATTGTAACGCATATTATTGATGTCAATAAGATAACTGACAATTGCGTCACTTGTATTCACACCCGCGGCAATGGCTTTTTTTGCCGTGTCAAGACAACCGGATGTTATAAGAGCCATTCTTTTTGCAGTTGTCGGACGGGCATTTGCAATTTCAACTGCTGCTTTTTCGAGATATTCAATCTGTTCTATTTCGCTTTTGTCTTTGCATTCATATGCGGCAAGAGCCATTGCAGAACCTGCTGCCGTGTATGGACCGGCACTTTGTGTAACCATATCCCGAAGTGCTTTTATAACTTCGTGATAGTTGCCGCAGACAACAAATTCTTTCTTGCGGGGGTATACTCTTCTGTCAAGTATATTTACTTTACAGCCGTCAAACCACGCAATGTTTTCATATTGAAGCATAAATGCCAGATCCTTGTCGGCACGCTGTTCTTCAGGGGTCATATCATTCTCCTTAAGCGTAAAGACGCTTTACACTGTCCTTTACTTCTGACAAGATCTTTTCCTTGTCAAGCGTTTTGTATTCGCCGTTTTCGTAAAGTATTTTACCTTCACACATCGTCATGCAAACATCCGAGCCCTGCGCGGAATACGCAATAAGCGCAACGGGGTCAAGGCACGGAATCATATGCGGTTTATCGAGTGAAATTGCAATAATATCGGCTTTATTGCCGGCCTTTATTGAACCGCAGTTCTGTCTTCTCTGAATCTTTGCGCCATTGATTGTAGCCATATTGATTATATCCTCGGCATTAAGCTGAGTGGCATTTTGGGCATATCCGTTATGAATTACAGATGCCAGATGCATTTCTTCGAACATATTAAGATTGTTGTTGCTTGCAGCTCCGTCTGTTCCAAGACCGACATTTATTCCCGCTGACATAAATTTGCTTACAGGGGCAAACCCGCTGCCGAGCTTCATATTGCTTGTGGGGTTGTGAATAACACCGACACCGTATTTTCTGAGAATTTCAATATCACTGTCGGTCACCGCCACACAGTGAGCCGCTAAAGCCGAGCTGTCAAAAGCACCGAGAGACGCAAACCACTCTGTCGGTGTCTTTCCGTATTTTTCCATACACTCATTATGCTCTTTGACGGTTTCGGACAGATGTATATGCATATTTCCGTTATATGACTTGCAGATATCAGAATAATACTTTACAACCTGCGGATTGCATGTATATTCGGCATGAACACAGAAATCGATTAAAACTCTGCCGTCCGCATAGCCGTTATAATTTTTATATAAAGTCTCGGACTCCCCTATTCTGAAGCAGTTTTCGGGTGTTTCATTCGGGTCAAAAGACTGAACGGGGCGTGTGATATTCGCTTTAAGTCCGCTCTGCTTAACACACTCGCATGTAACATCCGGGAAAAAGTACATATCCGAAAAAGACACAGTACCGTATGAAATCATTTCGAGCAGTGCAAGATCCGTCCCTGCCTTTATATCATCTGCCGTAAGCTTATCTTCAATCGGAAAAACGGCATCAAACAGCCAGTTGTTAAGCGGCAGACCGGAGCCAACGCCTCTCAAAAGCACCATCGGGGAATGCGTGTGGCAGTTATAAAGTCCCGGCATGATGATTTTGCCGGACATATCCTTTGTCAAATCAAATTTGCCTTCGGGGCAGGTTTTGCCGACATAATCGATTTTATTGTCGGAAATTGAGATATAAATATTGTCTTCGGCTTTTATTTTTGTACCGTCATGCAGAAGCGCAAGGCAGTTTTTAAGTAAAGTTTTCATTTTGTCCTCTGTTTCAGATATTTTTTATAAGCTCTTCGACATAATCGCCGAACTCGTTTTTAATAGTTGAAGCTACTACATCGACTTCTTCGTGAGAAATCTTATCGCTTGTAATTCCCGCAGCCATATTTGTAATAACCGAAATTCCGAGAAGTGGCATGGAACAGTGTGCGGCTGTAAGCGCCTCGGTAACGGTTGACATTCCGACTGCGTCCGCTCCAAGAAGTCTTGCTGCTCTTATTTCCGCAGGTGTCTCAAACTGCGGACCTGTGAAATACATGTATACGCCTTCATGAACGGTAAGACGGGTATTTTTTGCCGTATCGAGTGCGATTTCGCGAAGTGACTTTGTGTACATATCGGTCACGTCAAAGAAGCGAGGACCGAACTCGTCAATATTTTTTCCGCACAGTGGACTTGAGCCGTTAAGCTTAATGTGATCTGAAATAATCATCACGTCGCCCGGCTTGTACGAAGTGTTAACCGCACCTGCGGCATTTGTTATAATGGTCTTTTTTACGCCAAGAAGCTTAAACAGACGAATGGGCACTGTCAGCTGTTCGAATGCGTAGCCCTCATAAAAATGAAAGCGACCCGACATGCAGATAACCTTTTTGCCCGACAC
>CAVFUV010000147.1:0-5605 GCA_963625735.1 bacterium | reverse complement strand
CGTTAACGGCAGCGGCAAGCACAATAACTGGGCAATCTCTACCGATACCGGCGTAAATCTTCTTAATCCCGGTGACACTCCGGCGGAAAACGCACAGTTTTTGCTGTTCCTCTGCGCCGTTATAAAGGCTGTTGACGAATATCAGGATCTGCTTCGTGTGAGTGTCGCATCCGCCGGCAATGATCACCGTCTGGGTGCGCAGGAAGCTCCTCCCGCTATTGTTTCAATTTTCCTCGGCACGGAGCTTTCGGATATTCTCAAGGCGATTGAAACCGATACACCCTACGGCGGCACAGAAAAAGAGCTTATGCGTGTAGGTGTTCATACTCTGCCTAAATTCGCCAAGGATACAACCGACCGCAACCGCACTTCGCCCTTCGCTTTTACAGGCAACAAGTTCGAGTTCAGAATGCTTGGTTCCGCGGATTCCGTTTCGGAGTGCAATGTTGTTCTTAATACAAGCGTTGCCGAAGAGCTTCGTCAGTTCGCCGACGAGCTTGAGAATGCCGAAAATTTCGAGACATCACTTCACGCACTTATCAAGCGTGTTATTTCCGAGCATCGCCGCATTATTTTCAACGGCAACGGCTATGATGAATCCTGGCTTTTTGAGGCGGAAAAGAGAAAGCTTCTTAATCTCAGGTCAACACCCGACTGTCTGCCGTTTCTTCTTCATGAGAAAAATGTCAAGCTGTTTACTTCTCATAAGGTATATTCCGAAGAAGAACTTAAAGCCCGTTATGAAATTCTCACTGGCAATTACTGCAAGATTATCGGCATAGAAACGCTGACACTTCTTGATATGGTAAATAAAGATATTCTGCCTGCCGTCGCTCGTTTCTGCGGTGACATTTCCGACTCGGCACTTGCGAAAAAATCACTTTTGCCCTCCGCGGACTGCCGCTATGAAGAAATGCTCGTCAGAGATTTGTCTGAGCTTTCGGGCGCTGTTTTCGCAAAGAAGACGGAGCTTGAGGAACTTGTAGCCGCCGAGAGCGACTGTGCCGACAACACCGCTTCCGCAGTTTTCTGCAAGGATAAGCTCATTCCCTGCATGACGGAGCTTCGCATTCTCATTGATGAAGCCGAAACAAAGACGGATGCGTCATATTGGCCCTATCCTTCGTACGGTGAAATTCTGTTCAGCGTTAAATAGGGGTCGGGGGTCAGGTGTCGGGGACCGGAGAAGGAAGTCCTTCGGACTTGAATTATAAAGCTGTGCAAACATAAAAGTTGATTGCGAACCTTTATTCCATGTCTTAGTATTTACAAATTTCTCAAAAATAATAATTTTTCGGTCGTATGCTTTTTGGTGTGCGGCCGATTTTTTTGCCTGCTTGATAATATATATGTTGCGGTGATATAATAAATGCGGCAGTTATGCGATATGCAATTACAGAGGAGAAATTTTATGAATAACACCGAGACTTATAAAGGCGTATATTCCGGCGGTATAGGCAAAGCCGATTATCTTAAGCTTATTGAGGACAGCTTTTCAATGCTCCATCCGAATGCCCGTCTGCCGTATCTTCAGATGCTCTATAACCCCGATTGGAAAACATTCAAAGAGGGCTTTATATGGGGCAACGGATTCTGGATGCAGAACAGCTACGGTTTTGCGTACGGCGGCATTCCGTTTCTGTCAAAGCTTCAGAGAAAAATCCTTCAAAACTCGCTCGATCTGTTTTGGGACAGAATGGGTGACGGCAAGCGAATAGGTGCTGACGACGGCAAAGAGAACGATCTTAAGTGCCTTAATTTCAGAGCACCTGACGGCTCATTGGGCGACTGCGTTCTTGATGACGGCATAGTCTATCGACAGGGTGACGGCCCTTTTGAAATATATGACTGGTTTTATGAAGCGACTGCCTGCGGAATTTTGCTCGAGTGTGATTTGCTTTTGTTTGAGCGTGATGTCGACGCTGTCAAAAAATATATTCCGCTTATGAAGAGGTCAATGGAATTTATCGAAGGAGCGAGAGCCGAAAACGGGCTGTTTCTTACCGGTGCTTCGTCAAATCTGCTTGCTCCGAGCTATGGCGGTTCTTTTGACAAGAATACAAATACCGTCGGCAAAGCGTATCTTACCGGAGTTTCCGTGACATACGGTGCTGCCCTTAAAAAGTTTGCCGAAGTCGCTGAATTTGTCGATGATGATGACCTTTGCAGGCTGTGCAAAGAGAGATACAACAGAACCTGTAACTCACTGCCGCTTCTTTTAACGGATGAAGGTTATCTTGTCAAAAGCATGGAAACGGACGGCACAAAGCACGGTGTTTACGGGGCTAATCGCTATGGTTATCTTGAAGCTGTCTGCAATGTTGATGCCGTTGCACACGGTATGGTTTCAGGCGATATCTCACAGAAAATATATGATAAAATCGCAGAGATTGAGGGTATTCGCCCTGCGGGAATAATCTGCAATAACTACCCGGCGCTTGATGACTCGGTGTTCCGTTATTTCGGCGGAAAAGAAGCTGAAAGCTGTTATTATCATCGTCCCGGGAACTGGGTAGACGGCGGCTGCTGGTCGACTGTTGAGGCCCGTGCGATTATCGCATATCTTGAAACGGGTCACGCCGAAGACGCATTTAAGGCGGCGGATTACTATATGCGCTGGGCGTATGATTACAGGATGGATCAGCCCATGTGCCAGTGGGGCTTCAACACCTGCAATCCGTGGCAAAAGGAAGACGAGGAGCACGATTCACACGACACAATCGGCAAACCGGTATCTGTTATGCTTGACGGCTTCGGACCTGTAACAGGACTTCTTCGCGGACTTTTTGCGTATATCCCGCATGCGGACGGTCTTGAGCTTCATATGAATCTGCCAAAGTCAATTGAATATTATACACAGCATGAAAGCGTTTATTTCGGCAATCATAAAATTCGTGTCCGTGTGTCAAACGGCAATAACAAGCCGACAGTTTATATAAACGGCAAAAAGACGGACTGCTATTCGGAAAACGCAATTTTTATAAGCGAAAAAGATATGACCGATGAAAATATTGATCTGTTTATTGATATGTCAGGTGACGGCTTTGTTCCTGAAAAAGCAGAGCAGGCAGAAAATGAAAAATTTGATATTTCCGTTGTGCCCGATGAGCTTATTGAAATTTACAAATTTTCAAAAGATAAAACCGATGAACTCTCCCGTGATATCTGCGACATGGTTTCGGTCGCCGCCGAACGCCGCAGACTGCCTTTTGATTCCGAAAACTTCCGCCCTATGACACCCGATAAAATTTGCCGGATTATCGAAATCTACGACAATTCCGTTCGCTCCGCCGCTAAATTCTAATTGATAAAATAAATAAAAGCAGGGAAGACTAACTCAACCCTGCTTTCTTTACTGTATAATCCGAAATCAGATTTTACAGTATTCTTTATACCACTGAGCGAATTTTCTGAGCCCTTCTCTTATCTCGATTTTCGGCGTAAAGCCGTAATCTCGTTCAAGTGCCTCTGAATCCGCATATGTAACGGGAACATCCCCCGCCTGCATTCCGACAAGAGAGCGGTGTGCTTCGAAATCATAATCGGAAGGCAGTACGCCTGCATTTACAAGCTCCTCCTGCAATGTGCTTATATACTCAAGCAGATTTTCGGGCTGTCCGCCGCCGATATTGTAAACGGCATACGGAGGAAGGGGCAAACCGTCCTCACCGTTTTTCTTTTCGGGTGCACCCTGCATAACTCTGTAAACGCCCTCTACGATATCATCGATATAAGTAAAGTCACGACGCATATCCCCGTAATTGAATATTTTTATCGTACTGTTTTTTGCGAGGGTGTTTGTGGCACTGAAATAGAACATATCGGGTCTGCCGGCAGGTCCGTAAACCGTAAAAAATCTGAGCCCTGTGCTCGGTATGTTATAGAGCTTTGAGTACGCGTGTGCCAGCAGCTCATTGCTCTTTTTTGTTGCGGCATAGAGGCTTACGGGGTTGTCAACCTTGTCATCGGTAGAAAAAGGAACTTTTTTGTTGCCGCCGTAAACCGAGCTGGAGCTTGCGTACACAAGATGCTCAACACCCTTTTTGCCGTTGTCGTACGAATGACGGCACGCCTCAAGAATATTATAAAATCCTATGATATTGCTCTCGATATAGACATCGGGGTGGTCAATTGAATAACGCACACCTGCCTGTGCCGCGAGATTAACAACTATATCAAAATTATATTCGGCAAATATTCTGTCTATAAGACCTTTGTCGGCGATTGAACCCTTTATGAAAATATGCTTAACACTGCTGTTCTTTGCCGTTTCTTCTATAAGCTTAAGACGGTATTCTTTAAGTGTCGGGTCATAATAGTCGTTCATATTGTCAAGACTTACAACCGTGCCATCGTTTAATTCTTTAAGAAGACGCAGCACAAGATTTGCACCGATAAACCCGGGCGAACCCGTTACAAGTATAACCGACGGGAATAGTGGATTTTATAACAACAGTCGGCTTGTTTTCTTTTTTCTCTGTCGCTTCTTTAATAAGAGCAAGAACATTTTCTACTGCACTGCAGTCAAAGAAATTTGTTTTTGTATCGTAGTTTGTCGGTGCGGCAACGATTATATATTCCGCATCGGCATATGCCGCCTTGCCGTCCGTCGTTGCTGTGAGTGATAATTGTCTTTTATCATGCTCCGATAAATAGTGTTCTATATATTCATCCGCGATGGGGCTTATCCAACTGTTAAGTTTCTCGGCTTTTTCGGGGATAATATCAACCGCTGTAACGTCATTATGCTGAGCCAATAAAACGGCAAGCGACAGACCGACATACCCTGTGCCCGCAACCGCAATTTTTTTGCGTGAAACGGTTTTGTTTTGTTCTTCCTGTTCAACTATAACATCATTGATATTAAAATCGAGTTCCTTCGACAGCGCCAAAAGCTGATCGACAGAAGGGGAGTAATCCTCGGTTTCGAGCCTTGAAAGCAGCGAACGGTTAATCCCGGTCGCTTTTGAAAGCTCCGACTGCGATAACTTAAGAGTTTTTCTTCTGCTGTGAACAGTAGAAGACAATAACGGCAATGATAAATGCTTCATGATATCACCTCATAAATGTTGTAATTGATAACAAATGCTGTGGAGTATTGTAGCAGTGTTTTCAATAAAAATCATGCACTTGTGACAAAATTAGGAAATTACAAAAATAGAAGTTACAAAATATCTTAACATTGTTGCTGTTGACAACAAACTGAGATATCCCGTTGTTACAAATAGCAACAAGCGAACAATTTTTTGTGAGCATAAAATATTTCTCTTTTTCGCAAAAAAATCAAATAAAAGTTTTCAAAAGCAAATATTAGTGAAAATGTTCAAAAACTCAGTAAGCTATACTACGTATAGCATATTTGCACTTGACAAGCAAGTACAGGTAATTGTTCGCCTTAAGATTTCTTAACACAAACTAAGCGAATATTAAAAAAACTCCTCATAGCCTTATTGGTAGCTGTGAGGAGTAATTTTTGTTATAAGCCGTCAGGCATTAATAATTGCATAAAGTGTAAAACTATTTCGGGACTTCATTTTAAACTTTTAGCGGACTTAGCAAAAGATGAGAGTTTTTAATGATATATCGCTGTCGCGATATGATATAC
>CAVFUV010000146.1:0-5713 GCA_963625735.1 bacterium | reverse complement strand
AGTAATGGCACTAAGCCTATAAAAATGTGTGTCTATGAATTCTTTTGTCAAAGGCCAATACGCAATTTATTTTGTCGTTTACTATAATTATAAAGCTACGCCAAAGATTAACCCTCTGTTTATTAACGGCTTTAATGTCTGCGAAGCTTTATAAATCCAAGACACGCAGTGTCTTCCGACATTGTTAATTATTAATTATTAATTGTTAATTGTTTGCTTGCGTCAATTCAAGTTTAACCTTTTGCTTATTGTCATCATCATACGCAATGCAAATCTCGTACTCCCCATCAGGTGTTTCAACACGTGCCTGCACATTGCCTGTTATCGGCAGATAGTCGGGTGTGAGTGTGCGGTTTGTGTTGCCCTTTCTGAAAAATTCGGGTGAGATGCCGAGAATGTTGCTTACGATAAGCTCCGCCGAGGCGCCGAACATCGGGTGGCAGAGTGAGTCGCAGCCGTCCCAGTTTTCCCACAGATTTTCACTGCCGTGCTTTTTCATGTTATAGAATGAATTGTCGCTTGTGTTCGTCAGAAGCTTTATCGCAAGGTCGCCGCTGCCGAGCATGAAGAGCGATTTTGTCAGCAGATATGTTCCGAAAATACCGGTGTCGTATTCGTTAAGCTCCGTATATTTCTCGATAAGATTATTTATCGTCCGCTCGTTCGCAATCCCGAGGTCAACGGCAAAAGCATCCGCACCCTGTGTGCCGCCGCAGAAGCTGCCTGTGTCTTCGGAATAGAACTTGTCGAATAACGCCTTCTTTGCGCCATCCGACATTTTTGTGAGCTCGTCGCTGTTCTTGTCAATACCCAGAATTTCGGACACCTTGAGCGTTATATCCGCGCATTTCGCGAAGAAATACGTATTGACGAATGTCTCCGGTATTTCAATTTTGTTGTGCGGGGTACACCAGTCGCCGAGACACCAGCCGCCCTTTTCGCCTCTGTTTACAATATAGTCGTCACTGTGGGACAGCATATATCTGAGATACATAAGCATTGAATTGTACGATTCTTTAAGCACGTTTTCGTCGCCGTATGTGAGATAATGCGTCCACGGTACTATGACAGCCGCACCGCCCCAGCCTCCGGGCCCGCCTCCGCCGCCGTAGAAGGGTGCGGTATGCTGAATGTGACCGCTCTTTTTGTCCTGACAGTCTCTTATATCAAGCATCCATTTGCGGTACATTTTGTCCGCGTCAAATATGCTCATCGCCGCACCTGCGCAAAGCTCGCCGTCACCGGTGTAGCCGAGACGCTCTCTGTGCGGACAGTCGGACGGAATACATCCGTGTATATTCGCCGTCTGTGTGCGGACGTAGGCATTGAAGAACCAGTTAAGGGTTGTGTTTTCGCATTTTAAGAACACTCGCTGTTTTATGTCTGTGTGAATTACATCAAATCGTTTAAGTCTGCCCTTGCCCTCAATGCGAACAAAACGCCCGGCGTTCCATGTGAAGAATAAGCGGTACTCATCGGGATAATTTTTCGAATAAACAAAAATATCGTCCTGCTTTCGGCAGTCGCCGCCCGTGTAGTGCTGATTTATCGTAAAATCATCGTTTAGGACATCGCCGAAGAGGACTTCTGCAGTGTCGCCCTCTTTGGCATTAAAGCCGAAGTCTATAATCGGAGTGCCTGAGGCAGTCTCACCCAAATCATAGATTTTTACGCCGTCCTGCTCATGAATGAGAATAGGTGTGATTTTTCTTATAACCCTGTCTGCGGGGCAGTCCATGGGCAGAAATTCACTGTCGGATTTTTCAATAAGAGCGGGAGTAAACCATTTGCCGTCATCAAAATTCAAATCGAGCCAGCCGACGGGATACGCAGTGCCGTTTAATGTTTCGCCGAAATATATGTTTGTCTTTTCGACAAAGCTGTTTCTTGCTCTGTTTTCGGTGTCGTTCGGCGTAAGGGTGACAAACGAGCCGTCGGGCAGAGTAATGTCAATTGCGAAAATAAGGCGGCAGTCGCCCCATTTGCCCATGCCCTCAATGTTGCAGTCCTCCTGTGCGTACCAGCCTGCGCCGACATGCGAGCAGAGAATATTCCTGCCGGGCTTTATCTTGTCGGTTATGTCAAAATCGAGATAGTATGTGTGATGTGTCAGCTCGTCAAAAATGGGATAAAGCGCCTTTGACAAATCCCTTTTTGAATAATCGGATTTGGGCGGCATAAGCCTGTTTTCACTTAAAGACACGCCGTTGACATACGCTTCAAAAAAGCCGAGACCGCATATATGAAGTTCTGCCTTTGAAAATTCCGGAACATCAAAAACACTTCTGCAAAGTGTCGCCTTTGACTGCGGAAAAGATAAAAAATTACAGTTTTCAAACATAACAAAATCCTCTGTTTATGTTATTTCAAAAAACGGAGAGCCCCGGCATAAACGGAAACCCTCCGATTTCTTTGGTTTTGCTCTTGCGAAGCTATATAAATCCAAGGCACTTTGTGCCTTCCTTAGTTTCCCCGGTCCCCGGTCCCTGACCCCAGGTCCCTTTCTGTGGGGAGGTTAAGTTTTACTTTGTGCCTGGTATAAGTGTAAACGCCAGCTCATACCCCTTCGACGCATCGGCTCTGAATTCCGCTCTTGTGTCGGGACCGCAGCTTGAAGTGCCTATGCCTCTTGTGAAGCCGTCAAGCGTCAGGAACGTTGTGTTCATGTCGCCGAGGTCCTCCTGATGCTGTGCCTTGTCAATTGCGTTCTGTGTAAAGTGATGAACACTGAAATTGAATGCGTCATCGGCGTAAATATCAAGTGTCATGCCGTCATCGGACTCAAGCTTAATCCACTTTGTGTCGCAGTGCATGCCGCTCTCCTGCGGATAGACGTACTTTTCGAACATGTCGTCAATATCGGCGCTGTAAATGCCGACAGGGGACTGACACTTGAAGTCGGGCATATTTTCGCTCTCGCCTCTGCCGTAGTAAATGCATTTGTCGAAAGCTCTGCCAAGCTCCGCAGTAATGCCGAAACGGGGAATATCCGTAACAGCCGCATCAGATACGGTTTTAAGCGTGGTCTTTACTTCAATCGCACCGAGGGACGATATTGTATATTCCGCAGTCGCTCTGTACATGGCCTTTTTGCCGTTTAACAGATCAAACGCCGTTTCGATTACAACCTCGCCGTCCTCAAGACGTGCATTGAAATCGGCAAGACGCTTTTTGAGTGCGTTGAGTCCGCCCTTCTGCCACTTTTCTCTTGTGGCGGCATCGTTGTCGATAAGCGCTCTGTAAAGGTTGAACTGCATTCCGCCGACTTCCGCAGGTGCGGTGTTGAGAATATTCTTGCCATTAAGAACATACTCGGCGAATTCGCCCGTCTTGCCGTCAAATACAGCCTTGCCGCCGTCAAAGTTAACGGTTACAACACCGTTTTCGACGGATGCCGAAATCTTCGAGCCGATTTCAATGTCGTACTCATACTCTACATCGTTGAGCGTCAGCTGTTCGACCGCGATTTCTTCGCCCGTGTTTTTGTCGGTGTAAATGAAGTTTATGTGAGCGTCCCTGCACTCATCAAAATCCTTGTGGTTTATCTCGAAGCATTCCGACTGCATGGGGGCAATGCTTGTGTCAAGTGTGCCCTTGTCAATCTCGATGCCGTTTTCAAGAAGAACCCACGAAATATTGATATAGTCGGAGCTTAAAAATCTGTTTGTGTTCTCGATGCAATAGAGCTTTTTGCCCGCAAGAGAAGCTCTTAAGGGTCTGTAAACCACACGCATCTCTTTAGCGCCGGTGTGAGGGTGTCTGTCCGCGTACATAAGTCCGTCAACGCAGAAATGCCCGTCGTGCTGTTTTTCGCCGTGGTCGCCGCCGTAGGTGTAGCGGTATTTATACTTCTTGTCGCCGTCTGCGTGGTATACGGTGTGGTCAGCCCACTCCCATATATTGCCGCCCATGGAAATATCCCACTCATAGAACAGATCCCAGTATTCTTCGAGGTTGCCGGGGCCTACGCCCATAGCGTGGCAGTATTCGCACAGATAGAACGGATATTTCGAATATTCCTTTGATATTTTTTGAGTGCAGCACCACACACGCTTGTTTTTCATCATAAGCTCAATGTCCTCGGTTGAGGTATACATCTCGGATATGACATCGTAATGGAAACGTTTTGTGCGGCATACGCCTTCATAGTGAACGGGTATTGTTGTGCCGGTGGACTTGAGATATTTATAGCATGCGTCGTGGCACTTGTAGCCGCCCGACTCGTTGCCGAGACTCCACATTGTGATTGAAGCGTGGTTTTTGTCACGGCAGAACATACGCTTTACTCTGTCAACATAGTGTGTGACCCATTTTGCCTGTTTTGAAATATAATCGACATCATGTGCCATCTCCCAGCAGCCGTGGGTTTCAATGTCCGCTTCATCCGTGACATAAAGACCGTACTTGTCGCACATTGTGAGGAAGAACGGATCGGGAGGATAGTGTGACGTGCGGACGCCGTTGACGTTAAACTGCTTCATAAGCTTAACATCACGCTCCATGTCGTCAAGGCTCATGGCATAGCCCTTATAAAGGTCGGTGTCGTGGTGGTTAACGCCCTTAATTTTTATAGGTGCGCCGTTGAAAAGGAATACGCCGTTCTTTATTTCTATTGTCTTAAAGCCTACAAAAATGCGGACTGTGCTTGAAGTGCCGTTTGCGGTGAGCGTTACATAAAGAGTATAGAGTGTGGGTTCTTCGGCGTTCCACTCTTTAACGTCAAGCGTGCCGAAATCGAGAACGGTTTCTTTTGCGGCGTTGTCGGACACTGTCTTTATAAGTCCCCCAGCGTTGTCATAAAGCTCCGCTTCGATTTTTGCGTCCGCGTCACCTGCGACGGTTGTGTTAACCTTGAGCTCATAGCCGTTTTCGGTTTTCTTTGTGTCGGCATAGCAGTCATAAAGATATGTGTCTGTGTATTCGTAGAGCAGGACATCTCTGAAAATGCCGTTGTCTCTGAACATATCCTGCGCTTCGAGGAAGGAGCCGTTGCACCACTTGAAAGAGACGGCCACAAGCTCATTGCTGCCCGACTGCACAAACGGAGTAATATCAAATTCGGCAGTGTTGTGCGAGCCTTCGGAGTAGCCGACAAACTTGCCGTTGACATACAGCGACAGGTTGTTTGCGACACCTAAAAACGAGATGATATATTTTTTGGAGTCGTCGGCAATGTCAAAGAATTTTCTGTAAACGCCGACGGGCATATCCTCGGGCACATCGGGTTCCATTGTCTTGAACTGATAGGGGCAGTTAAGGTATACGGGCTCTTCAAAGCCGTGTCTCTGCCAGTCCGCCGGAACGGGAATTTTCGAGAACTTGACCTTTATCGTGTCAAGCTTTTCGGGCAGGAGACCGATTGATTTATAGAATTTGAAATCCCACTCGCCCGACAGCACATGAACCGTGTCGGAGGAATATCTCTCCTCTTTTTCCGACATGTTAATAAGCTTCTGTTTGTCGGAATACGGAATCATATACGCACGGGGAGCTAATTTATTCTTTTCGAAAACGGAAAAATCAGCGTGAATTTTCTTGTCGATAATATACTTCATGCATAAACTTCCTTTCGCTTTATTTTTTTTGTTGTTTGTCGTAATGCTGTGCTGATACTTGGGTAAGCTATATTCGATGAGCTCAAATAAGAGTGGAGTTTGGAGTGTGGAGTGTGGAGTTATAAAAGGCGAAGCTTTAAATCCAAGGCACGCAGTGC
>CAVFUV010000145.1:0-5728 GCA_963625735.1 bacterium | reverse complement strand
CCGGTATACCGAACAGGCTGGAAAGCAACAGGCAAAGCGCAGCGGCAATATCTGCAGAAAATCCCTGATATTTTTCAAGTTTAACCATATCCATGCCGACGGATTTGATAATTTTCTCTCCGCCTACGCTCGTCCCGACGCCCATGACAACGCTGCACAAAAGCATCAGCCATACAGGGATGGCAATGCCGACCACGCTCGACTGACCGTGTGAGAAAGCAAGCCCCAGAAACAGAACGCCGATAAATTTCTGACCGTCCTGAGCACCGTGCATAAAGCTCATTGCCGCCGCACCGAATATCTGGGCATATCTGAAAAACCCGTTGGTTTTGCTCCGGCTCATCCGATAACAGATCAGTATCACCAGTCGGCATACAAGCCAACCGATAACAAAACCGAGAATCAAGCTGAGCACCAGACCGTACAGGACCTTTGCCCATTCCCTCATGTTGATACCGCCTATACCGTTATGTATGGCTATTGCCGCACCGGAAAGTCCGGCGATCAGACTGTGGCTCTCGCTTGTCGGTATTCCGAAATACGAAGCTCCGACGCTGTAAACCACTATGGAGAACAGTGCTGCGCAAAGGGCGATCATCGCCGATTGGGTGTCTCCGCCAAAATCAACCATATTGCTGATGGTGCTTGCGACCGAACTGTTTATTTTCGTCATGATAAGCACACCGAGAAAATTGAAGGCGGCACTCATCATAATTGCACTTTTCACACCCATACACCGCGTTGTCACGCAAGTGGCAATGGCGTTAGGTGCGTCGGTCCAGCCGTTGACAAAAATAACGCCCAGTGTCAGCAATACCGTAATAAGTAATGCCGGGCTTTCCAGCATTCCATTAAAAAATGCCGAAAAGGAAACATCCATATAAATACCTCCGAGGAATCCTACTTTTGTCCGTCCAAAACGAAACTCCATGCAAAAACACGCAAAAAAACAGGGAACAAAACTTCATACGAAGTCCTGTCCCCCTGCACTTTTTTCTTGCAGATCAATTCCGTTCCGAATAAATAGAGCCGGATTTAAAGCTCTATGACAGACTCCACCACTTATTCGAACAAACATATGATAGCACTTTTCGACCGAATTGTCAAGCTTTCCGTTTTTTCAATGCCTGCCTTGTTATTTCTGTTCCGATCTGCATTGATTCTGTTTCCGCCGGTAACAGACTTAAGCATATCATCACTCATCTCGGAAGATATCGGGTTTCTTCGCTTTTGCTGAAGGTTTTCGAATTCTTCTTTAGTTGCAATCACAACCCTGATAGGAAAGAAATTCAGGTATTGTTCCGTCCGTGATCACCTTGTCATATGCATCGCTGAGCGTTTTTGTCTGTAGAAAGTGCCTCATAAAGATCGCTGATTGTTTTTATGAAAATACATCCTTTTTTATCTGCAATAAGCCGCAAAAAATCAACCGACACGCAATTTTCAATCTTCTCTTATATGCTCGTTGTCAAGATGCCACAGCCATGCGTTGCGTTCTTCCGCCCATGAATAACGGCGCATATATTCCCCGTTGTACTTGATGAGCGGTTTCTTTTCCCCTGCCAGAATGCGATAAAGATCGCAATCAACCATCTTGGTATCGATGTATCTGCGTCTGCCGTCAGAAACGAGAATGTCCGAAATACCCCACGCCTTCAATGTCTCTACCAAACGGCTTGCCGTTGTCCGATAAAGTGCGGTGGTCGCGTCGTCGCTTGCTCGGTCGGGCCATAAATTTGCTATCGCCTCGCCCGAAGTCAGTCCCGAGTCGCCTTGATTCACGAGCAGAGCAAACAGTTCTTCAACCTTCGGTCTTTTAAAAACCGCAACCCTGCTTTTCACCTTAACCACAAAATCGGGAATAGTTTCAATGACAACATCCAAACAGCCCTTGGGCTGCATACGAAGAGCCTTATCAAACTCTTTTCGCAAAGTTGTAGCCGAATAAGGCTTCAATATGTACCCGACAGCATCCATCATAAATGCCTGCATCGCAAATTCGGGTGATTCGGAAATGAAAACAATCCGTATATTCTCATCAATTAACGACAATGTCTTCGCAAGATAAAGAGCGTCGCAGTCGGGCGGAGTTATTCCCAGAAAAGCGATATCCGTTTTGTTTTTCTTTGCATATTCGGCCGCTTCACAAGCTGAAGAAAAGAGTTTTAGGATGTCAATTTCGGGGAAATTCCCTGCCGTATGCCGGAAATTATCCAACCAGACATTATCGTTGTCTACATAAATAACCTGCATAATTCATCTCCGTTGAATAAAGATCGTGAGCTGTCAGTTGTCGGTCGAAATTCTCTGACGTTCAACAAGCTCGGCAAAGAACCCGTGTGACTCAATCAACTCGTCATATGTCCCGTCCTCGATGATCTTTCCGCCGTCAAGTACGATAATACGATCGCATTGCTTTATGGTAGAAAGGCGGTGAGCAACAACGATTCTTGTACATTTCAGTGCCGCCAGTGCATCCGAAACCTTCTTCTGCGTAATATTATCAAGAGCACTGGTGGCTTCATCGAATATCAGCACCTTAGGCTTCGGAGCAATAGCACGTGCTATCATGATTCTTTGCTTCTGACCACCGGAAACTCCGCCGGTTCCTTCGGAAATCATGGTATGCATGCCCATCGGCATAGCTTTTATGTCGTCGGCAATTCCCGAAATTTCAGCCGCTTCCCACGCGTCGTCTATTGAAAGCTGAGGAGCCGAAATGACAATATTGGAATAAATATCGCCTTGAAACAGTTTTCCGTCCTGAGTGACGACTCCGAGTTTTTGTCGCAGCGATTGAATATCAAGATTCGCAATATCCCTTCCGTCATAATAAACGGCACCCTTCTGCGGCTTTTCAAACCCTAACAGCAGTCGAATCAGCGTTGATTTCCCGCAGCCGGTCTTGCCGACGATCGCCACATACTGCCCTGCCCTGATCTTCAGCGACAGGTTATCAAAAATCGACGGCTCGTTTTCTTTATATCGGAACGAAACATTGTTGATTTCAATATTGCCCGAAACTCTTTCCACAGGGGTTCGCACTTCCGCAGCTTCGGGTGCAGTCTCCATTATAGGCTTTGCCATATCCATAACGGGCTTAATCTGTGCTATCGTCGAGGCAATCGATACAACTGCCAAAAAAGCTCCTGTAACCATTCCGTATGCGGTATTGAAGGCGTAGTAATCGGCAACGGAAACCTTACTCTGAACGGACATAAAATACATTACAATCATTCCGGCAGAAGAAATAATCAACGAAAAAACTGTGCTGAGTTTCAATATAATCGGTGGATTGTAGGTAAGCTGAGCACTTTTTGCAAAATGGCTGCCCCATTTTGCAAAAGCCCTTTTTTCGGCGCCTGACAGCTTAATTTTCTGAATTCCCGCAATCAGCGAATAACTGAGGCCGGAGTCCTTTGTACCAAGCTCCATCTGCCGCTTAGACACACCCATCTGAACAAATGTGGTAACGAGAGAAAGAACAACTGTAGCGAGAATAATAAGCAGCGCCGGTACAACAAGTGTCGGTGCAAACGCAAAGATCTGTGCAATATAAATCAGTGAAAATACCGATGTAAGCCCGGTCGTAAGCAAGGCGTTTGTAATCATCTGACAAAGTGAACCGATATACATAGAACGACCGGTAAGCTCTCCGGCACTGTAATCCTTGAAAAAGCCGGTCGGCAGAGACAGTATTCTCATCATTGTCGCCGACTGGACAACAGTTGACATCTTTGTTGTTATCCGTGCGTTAAGCAGTGATTTTACCACGCCGAAAAGTGTGGTGCTGACCGAAACGCAGATCGCAAATATCGCAATGGACAAAAGCAGTCGGACACTGTCCGATTCGATTACGGTTGAAAACAGAAGCTGATTAAGTTTCGGGGGAATCAGCCCGATGAGAGAGATGACAAGCGTTGCCAAGGCAACCCAAACAATATCTGAAGGATTCAGTGTTCCGAAAGCGTATTTCATCAGCGACACAACGCTCAGCTTTTTGTTCGGAAGAGGATTGTAGAAGGCTGTTGCGTCACTGTCAAAAAGCTTTTCGGTTGTTTTGTTCAGTTTTTTCTTTTTTCCGTCGGTATCAAAGAAATAATATCCGCCGAGTTTTCCGGGGATAAGAGCCGCAACTCCGCCTTCTTTTTTTGCGGTTATCATAACACCGACTGCGTTTTTATACCATCCCTTGTCAAGCCGAACCTCCCTGTACATTATTCCGTGGGGGCGGACGGCATAATCAATTTGGTCTTCGGTCTTCGTGATTTTTTCGGGCATATCGCAGGGGTGCTTTCCGAAATAGCCAAGCACCTGATTTATAGCGTCAAGGGAACGCAGACGCTCGTCCGCAACCGCTGCTGATATGCGTTTTCCGGTAACCGAGCCGGTAATCTGTTCAAGTGCATCGGAAATGACAGACTCATCGTTATATTCTCTTGTTTTCAGTTGTTCTTCAAATAGACTCAATGATGTCATCCCCCTTAATCGCTTGTTACAAGCTTTGTGTAAAGCCCGCCCTTGGCATATAGTTCCTCGTGAGTTCCGCGCTCGACCACCTTGCCGCGGTCAAGTACGATTATCTCATCACAGTCACGTATGGTGGAAAGACGGTGTGCTACAACAATCGTTGTGATTCCGCGGTCTTTGATTGATTTTACAACCTCATACTCGGTTTTCGCGTCAAGTGCACTTGTTGCTTCGTCCATAATGATTATCGTCGGATCCTGTGCGAGAACTCTGGCTATTTCCAGACGCTGTCGCTGTCCTCCGGACAAATCCCGTCCGCCTTCAACAAGTTTACCCTGATATCCGCCCTCACGAAGCATAATATCCTCATGGATGTGAGCGTCCCGTGCAGCAAGAATCATTTCGAAGTCTTCGATTGAATTGTCCCACATTTTTATGTTGTTTGCTATTGTATCGGCAAACAGTATGATATCCTGATCAACAACGGCAAGAGAGCCCGTAAACACATTTCGTCCGATCTCCTGTGCGGTTTTTCCGTCAAACAGGATTTCTCCGCTCCACGGCTGATAGAGTCCCGAGATAAGCTTTGAGAGTGTTGATTTTCCGCAACCCGAAGATCCGACAAAGGCAACGCTTTTGCCGGGTTTCAGTTCCAGATTGAAGTTTTCTATCAGCGGTGCTTCCAGTTTTGAATAGCCGAACGTGATGTTCTTTATACTGACATTTCCGGAAAGCTTTTTGTCACTATGCTCGGGGTTTCCTTCTCCCCCGTAAATGCTGTCCTCAGGATATGCCATAACATCCTCTATACGTTCCATTTCAGTACGCATTTCCTGAATTGTCTGACCTGCGCTGATAAGACTGAGGGCAGGAGATGTAAACGAGCCGAGAAAGCCCTGAAAGGCGGTTATCATACCGATAGTAAAGCTGCCCTTCATGGCAAAATACACGCCGAACATAAGAACGGCTGTGTTGCATAACGATGAAACAATAGCAGGGATCAATCCAAGGTATTGGTTAATCTTCTGATATTTAACCTCGGCGGTATTTACATTTGCCTGATAACCTGCCCATCTTTGAAAAAATCCGTTCTCGGCACCGCTTGCCTTTATGGTTTCTATCATTTCGATACCGGCAACTGTTGCACCGGACAGTAGTCCCCGATCACGCATCTGAACTCTGGTTACATTGATGCGTCTGTTTGATATGAATCTCGATACGGCAAGATTGATAAGAATCGACAGAATACCGATAAGCG
>CAVFUV010000144.1:0-5844 GCA_963625735.1 bacterium | reverse complement strand
GAAAGGGGCCGGGGACCGGGGGGTCAGGGGCCGGGGACAAAAGGCACTTTGTGCCTTTACTTTTTGTAGCTTTACTGAATAAAGAAAGTGTTCACTAAAAGCTAATCTTTTGCGAAGCTGTATAATTCAAAACGCTTCGGCGTTTTCCGACATTATGCATTAACGAGTGTGTAGTTAACAAACGTAAGATTGTCTTATAAAAGATAGACTTTGACGTTCTCGAATCTTTACAAATCAAAGACACGCAGTGTCTTCCGACATTATGCATTATGCATTCTACATTATGCATTATTCAGCTAAAGTCGATTATCTATCATTTTAGCATAAAGTATCGCTAAAGCCCAAAAAGCTCCGCAAATGAAAAAAGTGCATCGGATTTACCGACGCACACATTTCACTCAGACAATCTTATTCGGCAAAACCGGAGATGATGAGTTTTGCAAGAGCATCAACAGCTTCGTTCTCATCCGGACCGTCGACAATAATTCTTATATCATTGTCACCGGTAACACCGAGAGAAAGAACCCCGAGAAGGCTTTTTGCGTTAGCCTTACGCTCATCCTTTTCAACCCAGATTGATGACTTGAACTCGTTAGCCTTCTGGGTGAAGAATGTAGCGGGGCGAGCATGAAGTCCAACCTGATTCTGAACCGTAATATCCTTTACTACCATAATATGGTTACCCCTTCCGGAAAATTAATTTTACTTTGGGTATATTATATCACAAACATTAATAACGTCAATTAAAAAGGTTGATTAAAAAAATAATTCGTTCGAAAAACTAAATAGTAACAAATTTGAATTTGACTATTTGTGCAAAATTGCCATATTAAAAATTGTAATTTATTGAAAAGTTACGTATTTTCTTTGGCTTCCTTGGCTTTTCGCAGAAATTCTCTGTCTTTTTTCGTTAATTCTGCTTTTTTCAGTAAATCCGGTCTTCGTTCGGCTGTCCTCAGAAGTGACTGTTCGTGCTTCCATTTGTCAATGTTTGCGTGATGTCCCGATATAAGCACATCGGGCACTGTCTTACCGTTCCATTCATACGGCTTTGTGTACTGCGGATGCTCTAAAAGTCCGTTATAGTGACTCTCTCCGGAGTATGCTTCTTCGTTGGGCAAAACACCGTCCACCATTCTGGCGATGCAGTCGGCAAGAACAAGAGCCGGAAGCTCTCCGCCCGTCAAAACATAGTCACCGATAGAAATTTCTTCATCGACTATTTCTTCGAGCACACGTTCGTCGACACCTTCATAGTGACCGCACAGTATAACAATATTGTCAAGCTTTGAAAGCTCCTTTGCCTTCTGCTGAGTAAGCACAGCACCCTGCGGAGACATATAAATAACATGGGGCTTTGTCGTTAGCTTGTCTTCAATCGCTTTATAGCAGTCATATATAGGCTGAGCCTGCATAAGCATTCCCATGCCGCCGCCGTATGGAGTATCATCCACCCGATTGTGCTTTTTGTCAGCGGAATAATCACGGATGTTTACGGCGTTGATTTCAATAATGCCCTTCGCAATAGCTCTGCCGGTAATACTCTCGGAAAATACCGTTCGGCACATATCCGGGAAGAGTGTCATTATATCAATTCGCATCGTCAAAAATCCCCTTAAGCGGTCGGATATAAGCCCTATCATTTGCGACATCGGCACTTATGACAACGCTTTTAATTGCGGGCAAAAGATATTCCGTCCCTTTGTCATCGGTGACAGTCCACACATCATTTGCACCGGTTGACATAACCTCGGTAATTTTCCCATAAACTATATTATTGTCGTCCGCATCAAGGACGGTACAGCCGATAAGCTCCTCGATAAACCATGAATTATCGGGCAGATGAGCATCGCTTCTTCTGATATAGAGCATTTTGCCGCGGTACGTTTCGGCGGTGTTCATATCGTCAACGCCTGTCAGTCTTATAAGTGCCGCACCCCCATGAGCACGACAGGAGACGACTTTTGTTTCGCCGTCTCCTTTCGCACTTAGATAGACTGTTTTGAATTTTTTCGCAAAATCGGCGGAATCGCACCACAGTTCAAGACGCATTTCGCCTCTGACACCGTGCGTTCCGACAATCTTGCCGAGTTCAAGATAGTCTTTTATCATTTAATTATACTTCGGGTATATCAAGAGTGATTTCTTTGCCGAGCTTTGCGGAACGTGCAATACCGTCAATTATAGCCTGATTGTAGAGAATCTGGCTTGAGGGAACGGGAGCCTTGCCGCCTGTCTTGACTGCGTCAACAAAGAGTCTGATTTTGTTATAGAAGTTGTCTTCTTTATTTTCACGCTCGGGAATTTCAGTCTCAACCTCACTGCCTGCAAGTGTCTTATAAACCTTAAGAGGACCGCCTATGCTGCCGTTCCAGCACTCTGTTGAAGGAATGCGAAGACCGGCCTTTGTGCCGAGAATAAGAGTATCACCGGCTGTATCCATATTCATAGCCCATGAAATTCTGAAGTCGAGAACTATGCCGCCCTCAAGACGGATAAACGCCGCCGCGAAATCGTCAACACCGAATACCTTAGCATACTCGGGGTGATTGTCGTAGTAGTTGGGGTCTTTTCCGAAGAAAGCGGATGTGTAACCGGATACGGTAAGGGGCTTCGGATAACCGACAGCATTAAGAACCATATCAAGTGAATAGCAGCCGATATCTGCAAGAGCGCCGAGTCCCGCTGTTTTGTCTTCGATAAAGCTGGTGCCGTAGGGTGTCGGAATGCCTCTTCTTCTGCCGCCGCCTGTCTGGATATAATAGATATCACCGAGCTCACCGGAATCAACAACAGCCTTGAGCATTTTCATGTTCTCGTCAAAACGGGGCTGGAATCCGATAGAAAGAATTTTGCCGCTTGCTTTTTCGGCCTTTACGATTTCGATTGCCTCTTCAAGAGTTACGCACATGGGCTTCTCAAGAAGAACGTTAACGCCGTGCTGTAACGCGTAAATGGAGCACTCGGCGTGTGTTCTGTTGTATGTGCAGACACTTACCGCGTCAAGCTCTTCATTATCGATAAGTGACTTATGATCGGGATAAAGACGAATGCCGTCAATGCCGTTGGCCTTGCAGAATTTTTCTGCCTTGCCGGGTACAAGATCCGCAGCCGCTACGATTTCAACATCGGGGCAGCGAAGATAGTTTGCTACGTGTGCTTCGGCAATCCAGCCTGTGCCGATTATGCCGATTTTAACTTTTTTGCTTGCGTCGACGACCTTTTCGGTTGCGTCGCCATCCTTAAAACGGTCAAGAATATTATCTGCCATTATTTTACTCTCCTTTAATAAGTTTGACTATATCTTCATGCACCGTATTATTTGTGCATAAAAAAGACGATGTGCCGGAGCTTACAAGCTCCTCTCCGTAGGTTGTGGAACATCTGCCGCCCGCTTCTGTTAATATAACACTGCCCGCGGCAAAGTCCCAATAAGAAAGCTTATCCTCAAAAAACGCGTCGTTTCTTCCGCACGCAACAGAGCATATATCAAGTGCCGCCGAGCCCGAGCGTCTTATATCCGCACATTTCATAAAAACACGCTCTACTTCTTCAAATATTCTCTCGGCGTATGTGTCACGCTCATAAGGCACTGTGCCGAAAGCCACAAGAGCCACATCAAGTGTTCTGTCTGAAACGTGAATGGGTTTGCCGTTGCAAAATGCACCCTTGCCCTTTTCGGCGGTGAACATCTCTTTTTTATAGGGATCATATACTATTCCGAAAACAGGTTTGCCAAACGAAAAAGCGCCGACGGATATGGCGGAGCATTTCATATCATGAATAAAGTTTGTTGTTCCGTCTATCGGGTCAATTACAAAAAGCAGTTCGGAATTTAATATATCAAGTGAATTTTCTTTTTCTTCGGCAAAAAAGCAGGCATTGGGAAATTCGTCTGTCAGCTCGCTTATCAGCTTATTCTGCACGCCCTTGTCGTATTTTGTGACAAAGTTTGCAGCCCCTGCCTTTATTTCTATTGCATCCTTCTCGTTGTCGACCGTGTGCGCCGACAGCATTATTTCACCGCATCCGCGAATTATTTCGGTTATGCGGGACATATTGTATTCCATCTTAAAATTCCTCCGCGTTAAACTTCAGTCCCATGGCAAGTCCGAATTTTGTTGCCATAAGAGAATTAAAGCCGTTTTTAGTATAGAACTCAATCGCACCCTCATTGTCGTTGTCGCATACAAGCATAATGCTGTCAACTCTCTTTTTACGCATATGAGATTTAACGGTCGACAAAAGAAGTGACCCGACACCCTGACGCTGATAATTGACATCTATGTTTATATGAATATGGCTTTTATAGGAATCCCTGAACATGGAGTGTGTAAGCATATCCATTTTTGCGTCAACATATCTCTTTGCGCTTATTGCGGCGGTCTGAGGCAGATATTTTTCACTGAAAACTTTTTCGTAGGTGTCATAGTCCTCACTGCACAGTGCATAGCCTATGATTTCACCGTCATTGTTGAGCGCGACAAAGCAGTTGTCTGGCTCCTGTTCGATATAGTAATTGCAATACATTGTAAGAATGTATTTTTTTGTGTCGTCGGAGGCATTGGCACATCCGGCATCGTCGAGGCAAATCTGCTGAACCCGCTCTTTGTCACTCTCTTTATAAAGTCTGACCGAAGCCATTGTAAAATCACCTCATTTTTGAGTTCAAAGAAGATTATACAGTCAAATTCAGAAAAAGTCTATAAAAAAGTCTGTATTTTTCATAAAAAATATGATATGGTTTTAACGGAGTTGATTATTATGAAAATCGCCGTAATAGGCACATCATGGATTACCGAAAAATTTATAGCCGGAGTAAGATATAACGGTCTTGCCGAAATTTGCGGAGTATACTCTCGCACGGAAGCAAAAGGCAGAGAATTTGCCGAAAAGCTGAATATACAGAATGTATATACTTCGCTTGAAGCACTTGCCGCTTCGGATATGGATGCCGTATACATCGCAAGTCCCAACAGTCTGCATTACAGTCAGTCTGATAATATGCTGAAACACGGCAAGCATGTTATATGCGAAAAGCCCGCAACGACAACAGAAAACGAAATGCGTGAGCTTCTGGCACTTGCTGACAAAAACAATCTGATTTACACCGAAGCCATAATGTCAATGTATGTTCCGGCGTTTGATATTCTTAAGGAGCAAATTGCGAAAATCGGTAATATAAGAACTGCAAACATAGTATATTGTCAGCTGTCGTCAAAATACCCGACGTTTCTTGAGGGCAGGAATCCGAATATTTTCAATCCGGAATTTCACACGGGATGTCTTGCGGATATAGGTGTATATAATGTTTTTCTGGCGGCAGGGCTGTTCGGTATGCCCGATGATATTATTTCAAAATCCACATTTTTAAGCTCCGGTGCGGATGCTCAGGGTACGACTGTTCTTGTCTATCCCGATAAAACCGTAAATCTTGTATATTCAAAGGTAGGTCAGAGCTTTTCCCCATCCGAATTTATCGGCGACAAAGGCACGATATCCGTAAATGCGGTGTCACAGCTTACCGGGATTGATTTTGTCGACAAAAACGGCAGAACAAATATTGTAGATTACAATATCGGACGGGATGAAATCATGTCGCACGAAGCGGACTTCTTTGTAAGGGGCTGCGGCGGCGACACAAATGCAATTGAGAAAATCAATTCTGTCAATGAAACAGCGTTAACAGTACGCAAGATTAGTGATAAAATAAGAAAACAGAATAATTTTCCGTTTTAACAATACATTTTTTCAATCTTTTCTATGACATTCGCGATTGCACCGTCATTGTTGGAGCAGACAACGGTTTTTGCTTCATTTTTCGCCAGACGCTCGCCATTTTTC
>CAVFUV010000143.1:0-5846 GCA_963625735.1 bacterium | reverse complement strand
CTTGAAGCGACTTTTGATTACGATTCCGATTACGAGATTGAATATAACGACACGATCACTCGCTATACCGAGATTTTCGACGGTCAGTCAATAATGGGAAGCGCTTCGTATTTCTTTGATAAAAAAGATGTCGACTGGTTTATGATTCGCACTTACTCCGATGAACAGATAAGCCTCGATTTTGAGCATACCGCCAAAGAGAACGAAACGGTCGCATGGAAAATCACTGTTTACGACAGCAATTCGAATATTGTCTATTCGGGCAATTCGTATATGTCGACTTCGTTGCTTTCATCAGGTGTTATCGGCGTGCAGAAGGGGTGCTACTATATTAAGGTCGAGTCACGTATCTACTGCGACAGTTCATATACTCTGACCGTGACAAAAAGCTTTGACAAAAATGCCGAATGCGAATATAACGACACAAAAGAAACGGCGAATGCAATTACTGTTGGCGGCACGATTACCGGCAATCTTACAAACAGAGCACCTGCGGGCGACACGGATTATTATCATTTTACTCTGACCGATAACGGTTATTTTGCCGTAAGTCTGACACATGAGCCCGATGCGGATGAAGTCAAAAACGTAAAAAACGGCGACCCATCCAAGGATGGCTGGCGGATTACAGTGACCGACGCAGACGGCAATATAATCTACGGCGATATGTCTTCATGGGATGACAGCGGTGTTTCGTCGCCTATGATAGGTCTGTCGGCAGGGGAGTACTATATCTGTGTTGATAACGCCAACATATATTTTAATAATATGCAGTATGTGATTACCACTGAATTTAAAGCGGATGAAACATGGGAGAAAGAGCCGAATAATACCGTTGCTTCCGCCACAAAGCTGAATCTCGGCAAGAATATAAACGGCGGAATCGCGCCGACCGTAGACGGCTATGATGTCGATTATTACAGCTTTACGCTTACCGAAAAATCGGATATCGCAATAGAATTAAATCATGAATACATAAATTCCGAGAATGATATTTTCAATGCAACATGTCTTGACAGTGCCGGAAATACACCTGCACTATATGACACAAACGGCGAAAAAATATCTTCGCTTTCATCAATCGGAAAAGATGTAAGCTCGTCGGCGTACTGCTATTCTCTGCCCGCAGGTACATACTATGTAAAGATAACGGCGGCGGCAAACTATGATTCCGTAAATTATGCCATAAGCGTAAAAACATTTTAAGGAGTAATTTTTATGAAATTTTCAGTCAGTTCATACAGCTTTTCTCAGCTGACAAATTCAGGCAAAAAGAGCGAAATCGAGCTTATTTCACTTGCCAAAGAAATGGGCTTTGACGGCTTCGAGTTTGCCGAAATTCACGCCCCCGACGGCAAGGGCAAAATCGAATACGCCAAAGAGCTCAAAGCCGAAGCTCAGAAGTGCGGCATAAATATTGTCGCCTACTGCATCGGAGCAAATCTGCTCAAAGGCGACAGTGAGACACAGCGTCTTAAGGGTGAAGTCGATGTCTGTGAGGCACTCGGTGCACCTCTTATGCGTCATGACGGTGCGTCCGGATACGATAAAGAAATTCGCTCCAACAGAGGCTTTAACAATGCTCTGCCCGTTATAGTCAGCGGATACAAGACCGTCACCGAGTACGCCAAAACAAAGGGTATCCGGACCGCTATCGAAAATCACGGCTATTTCTGTCAGGACAGCGCGCGTGTGGAAGCGATAATAAACGGCGTTCATGATGACAATTTCGGCGCACTGGTTGATATAGGCAACTTCTTATGTGCGGATGAAGACCCGGCCAAGGCTGTGGGCAATGTCGCGCCCTATGCAAAGCACGTTCATGCCAAGGATTTTCACGTTAAAAAGGGCAACGAGTTTGTTCCGCCCGACGGATTTTTTATGACAAGAGGTGGCAATTTCCTCAGAGGCGCAATAATCGGTCACGGCGATGTCCCTGTTTTGCAGTGCCTGAGAATTCTCAAAAATTCAGGCTATGACAGGTATGTTACGGTTGAATTTGAGGGAATGGAAGACTGCGTTAACGGCATAAAATGCGGACTTAACACCCTTAAAACAATTGATAAACTCATATGACAGACGAAGAAAAACAGAAGTATATGTCTGCCGCCCTGGCACTTGCGAAAGAAGCGTACGATGACGGCGAAGTTCCTGTCGGCGCCGTTGTAGTTCGTGACGGTGAAATTATCGCGACAGGCAGAAACAGACGCGAAAAAGGCAAAAACGCTCTCTATCATGCCGAGACCGAGGCGATTGACAACGCCTGCAAGACCCTGGGCGGCTGGAGGCTTCCTCGCTGTGACCTGTTTGTCACGCTTGAGCCGTGCCCCATGTGTGCCGGCGCGATTATAAATTCACGAATCGAGCATGTTTATTTCGGTGCGAACGATAAAAAAGCGGGCTCTGTCGGCAGTCTTATAAATCTGTTTGAGATAGACTACAATCACAAACCGTATTTTGAGGGCGGCATAAAAGAAGCCGAATGCGCCGAAATTCTTTCCGCCTTTTTCAGACAACTCCGCCTGCGGAAATAAACAAAATCGGTCTTGAAGAGCATTCAACTTGCATTTACCGATAAAGTTTGTAATCCCGCGAAGCTTTACAAATCAAGTCCTTGGGACTTCCGACATTGTTAATTGTTTTGCATTATTCATAAAGTGCTTAAGCAACGCAACAAACCATTGTCTGTTCAAAAAGCATATAGTTTGCGAAGCTTTACAAATCAAGTCCTCCGGACTTCTTGGCTTTGGTTGTCGAACCGCTGCCGCCGGTTCTTATTAGTCGCAACGGCAAAAATTATTCACCGGATAATTTTTACCTGCGACATTGTTAATTGTTAATTGTTAATTATTAATTTTAATTGTTATTCTTTGTCGCAAATCACAAGAATATTCGTAAAGTCACCCCAAATTTAGTATATTGTCATAAAATATCCAAACTTTATTTTTGTGATATTAATACTATATTAACACTCATCTTGTAAAATAATTATGAGGTGAGTTTTAATTATGTCAGAAAACACAAACAAATATCCCGCCCTTCCGAGAGTAAGCGCACCCGAGGAAGCCGGCGTATTATCAAAAGAAGTTAAAGGCTTTTTGCATGACTGCGACGCAAGAGGCTTAAATATGCATTCGTTTATGCTCGTAAGGGGCGGAAAGGTTGCCGCTGAGTGCTACTGGGCTCCGTTCAAAGCAGAAATTCCGCATACTATGTTCTCTTTCTCCAAGGGCATCACCGGCACGGCTGTCGGATTTGCCGTAAGTGAAGGGCTTATAAATCTTGATGATAAAGTTTCAAAATATTTCCCTTATACAGGCAAAGACAAAAAGCTTAAAGAGCAGAACGACACCGTTACAATCCGTCATCTTATCACGCACCGCAGCGGCAAAAAGATAAGCATTGCCAACAACTGCGAAAAGAATGAGTGGCTCGAGAACTGGCTTTCCGCTCCGTTCAGCGATAAGCCCGGTGAAAAGTTCTATTACCTGAGCGAAAATATATATATGCTCTCCCGAATTATTTCAAAGGTCAGCGGCATGACTCTTACGGAGTATTTAACGCCCCGACTTTTTGAACCGCTCGGAATTGAGACACCTTATTGGGAGAAGGACCACAACGGCTACGATGCAGGCGGCTGGGGTGCTTACTTCAAGACCGAGGATATGGCAAAAATCGGTATCTGCTATCTTAACAGAGGCATGTATAACGGCAGGCAGGTTATTCCCGAAAAGTGGATTGATGCCGCGACAAAGCGTCATATACAGAATATTCCGTCTGTTTTCAATGATGATTCGGGCTACGGCTTCCAGGTTTTCATTCAGTCGGACGAAATGGGCACGTTCTCATTTAACGGACTGTACAGCCAGTTTGTTGTTGTATTCCCGAGACAGGATGCCGTTTTTGTCTGCACCGCGGGTGAACCCCAGGAAGACGTATTTATGCGTATTCTGTGGAAGCATTTCCCGAAAGCGTTTACCGATAAAATCCCCGCCGAACAAAATGACGCCGATTTTGCCGATATGACCGCATACATAAACAGATGCGAGAATAAAACACCGCCTATGGCACTCAGAAAGCCCGATGCGGAAGCTAAAATTAACGGCAGACAGATAATTATGCGCCGCAGAGGTACGGCAAGCATTCTGGGTACGGGTAACCTCTTCATGCTCTCGCACCGTGCAGGCAAGATAGATAACTTTATGTTCTTCTTTGAAGAAAATTCGCTTAAGGTTCTGTTTAAGGAGAAAAACAGTCCCGTAAACGAAATAAAGGTCGGGCTTGAAGGGGAGTATGAATACTCGGATATCAGGCTTTCAGATCTCGAAATTCCCGTTGCGTCTTACGGCACATGGGTGGCTGACAATAAATTCAAGCTTACGATAATTCCGCTGTCTATGGCACAGTACCGTGAGTTTACATTTATTTTCGATCCGCTCGGAAATATCAGAGTTCACTCTGTCGCAAAACCCGGCTTTAAGGATCTGTTTGAATTTTATCTTATGTTCAACGGCACCCGCCCGGGGCAGTTCCTCAAAAAGGCCTGCACCGCGGTCGGCTCCATAGTCGGCGTTGCCCTCGACCCCAACTTTGGCGGAAGAATTAAGAAATAAATCAGATTATATGCACCGACTTTACGGTATTACTTTTTTGAGTGGCCGTAAAGTCGGTGTTTTTATGTGACTTTATTTTTTGTGCTGCTTTACAAAAGAAGCAAAATTGTGTATACTGTTTATATAAAAATTCAGTGATTTTATAATCGATAAAGGAGGCGGCTTTCATGGGTGTTTATATAAATCCGGGCAACAGCGGATTTGCTGAAATTAACGATGAAGATTATGTCGACAAGACCATGCTGATTGATAAAATCAACCGTACTGTCTGCACGGCAAACAAGCTTACATGCGTAAGTCGCCCACGCCGTTTCGGAAAGTCATATGCGGCAAAAATGCTGACGGCATACTATGACTGCTCCTGTGATTCAAATAATCTGTTTGACGATAAACTTATTGCCGGCACAAATGTCTATCAGAATCACATCAATAAATATAATGTAATCTATCTTGAGATAACAAGCTTCATATCACAGGCACGGCGTGAGGGAATTTCGCTTTCCCTTGTTCCCAATATGATTGTAAATGCGCTCTCCGCGGAATTGGATGCACTTAATATGTCCGACACACCGAAATCGGAGCTTAAAGAAAAGCTCACTGCAATTGCCGAAAAGCCGGGCGGAAAGAAATTTGTTTTCATAATCGATGAATGGGATGCGGTTATCCGTGAAGCCAAAGACGACCCCGCCGCACAGAAGGCATATCTTGATCTGCTGAGAGAATGGTTCAAAAACGGCAATTTTACCCCGAAGGTTGTTGCGGCGGCATATATGACGGGTATTCTGCCGATAAAAAAAGACGGTTCACAGTCTGCCATATCCGATTTTGATGAATATACAATGATAAAGCCCCTGCGTTTTGCCGAGTTTGTCGGTTTCACCGAGCCTGAAGTTAAAAAACTGTGCTGTAAGCATAATGTCGATTTTGACAAAATGAAGCTCTGGTATGACGGTTACGATTTTAAGGAAACAGGCGCTGTCTATAACCCGAATTCCGTTATGCGGGCAATCCGCAATGATGATTTTGATTCTTATTGGTCAGAGACTTCCGCCGCGGAAGGACTGCTTGACTATATAAGCAGAGATTACAACGGCCTTACAAAGACAATTGCCGAGCTTGTCGGCGGTATTGACGTGAAAGTCGACACCAACGGTTTTGCGAATGACCTTACCACTTTTAAGGGCAAGGATGATGTTCTGACGCTTATGATACATTTGGGATATCTGGCGTATG
>CAVFUV010000142.1:0-5885 GCA_963625735.1 bacterium | reverse complement strand
CAACAGAATTTTGCATTGACAATGTTTATTTTGAATTTTATGTAAAATTCCAAAAAAACGAGACAAACGCCCCTTCTCGGGTGTATTATATTTGTAATTCAGAAAATCCCTGAAGATTTTCCGCAAAGGAGTGCGACAAAATGCCATCTACTTTTCAAATTTATCTTGATCTGCTTTTAGACAAGCTGACTAACGGCAGCAATGAGCCTGTTGAAATTTCAGACGAACAGATGCAGCAGGCGATAGCCGAGGTTAAAAACCAAATAAAACAGAAGGGACCTCAGCCCGATAAACTCGACGAGGCCTTTAACAGCTTCTGCAATGGTCATCCCAAGCCCGAAAACTGCCGCAAATTAAGACCCGACAGCGACACAATCGGTCCTGATAATATAAGCCGCTATGAATATTCCGAGCGCTGCCGTGACGAAGTCATGAAAAATGTCGAGATGCGTGCAAGACAGGCTCTCGAATGGCGCAACACCGTAAAACGCATCGGTCTTACAAACGAGGACGGCACTATTAAATCCGTCCCAATGGGTCGCTGGCTCGGTCAGCTTCTTAAAACAGACGGCTCCGACGAAAGTCTCAGATTTAACGAATCTGTTGTCGCCTTGGCGGCTCTCGGTAATAATGTTATAAGCAAAGACGAATATCTTAATATCCGCAAGGATTATTATATCAAAAACGAAAATAAGCCCGAGGCTGAAGCCGAAAAGTCCGCACAGAACGATTTTAATAACCGCGCGGAGTTCCTTTATGCCGAAGTCGAAAAAGCCATTGAACACGACCGCGATAAGCTTAACAGCTATAAGGATGCCGCACTTGCCATTATGAACGGCAATTTCTCGAAATTTGATGGCAGCATGGCACAGGCGTTCAGTGTCTTTTTGGGCTATTCCGAATCACTTGCCATGGTCGGAATAAATATGTTCGAGGAGCTTACCCTAAAATTCGGACTTGAGCGTACCCCCGAACAGAAGAATGAGATTACACTCAGATGGCAGGAATACACAACGCCTGTTAACGGTTATGAAAATTTGGCCGAGCAGGTGTCAAACCCCTATTTCGCTATATTCGACCCGTATAAATATTACCGTCAGACAAGTTCCGTAGATACACTTATCCCTCCGACGGAAGTCGAACGGCAAAATACACTTGCGTATGGCTTCATGCATGACGGTGTGGCATATTTTAACATCGCGAGCAGATCCGTTAATGAAACTCTCAAGCAGTACGGACTCAACGCCGGAAATGAAGTCATAGCCGACAGAACCGATGATTATAACATCTATGAAAAAGACGGTCGTGTCGCAATTCTCAAAATCGGCAAATTGACAGCCGATGAAATCACGACAAATGACGAGTATATGCCCGAGAGAATGGTAATACAGGGCGTTACTTCTACTGCAAACTCCCTTGTCGAACGCTGTGCCGGATGGAGCAAAAAGCATCGTACATCCAGAGAGTTTGAAAATATGCGTGCGTCTCTTGAAGAAATTACAAAGCTCGGATTTGATATGAACGGTGATTTTGACGAAAAAATTATGACTTCCGCCGAAAAGTTCGAGGAGCTTCGTGCCGATGCAAAGGCATATCTCGCACATAAATTAAGACAGCACCCCGATAAAAAATGGGATGGCGATTATGAAACCGCACGTGTCAATTTCGCTCTTGATGTGTTGGATTTCGCCGAGAAAAAAATGCGTCAGATAGGTTATTATTCCGGTTATAAATCCACAAGAATAATGCGTACAAAAGCGGAGCTTGAAGCGCAGAATCATCCCGAATGGAGAAACGACCCCAGATACGCCGGAATGAGCGCGGTAGAGCATGAGCTTGAAGTAAAACGCGAGCTTATAGCCGAGGTCGCAAAAGCTGAAAACGCAAAGCGTGAAGCCATCCAAAAAGAACAGCGTGATGCCGAAATGGCGGTTAAACTTGCAGACGGCAGACGCAGTGCCGAAGGGTACGATAAGCTGTTCAACGGTCTTGACGGCAACGCCGGTGAACTTGATGCCGCCAGAAACACAGTCGAGCAGTTTGCCTCAGAACAGAAAAAAGCATACGATGCCGAAATAACTACTATTGAGACAGAGAAGTTTTTCCTTCCCCGCGATAAAAAGTGGAATAATAATATGGACATTGCCGTTAGAAATATGTTCAATAAGGCAAAGTATCTTATCGCCGGTTTTGTTATTGCGGAGCTTATAAACGGCGAAGAAGCAAAAAATGGAAATCTGCGTAATAACGGAAAAGAGAATGAAATAAAAACACCCATCCGTCAGCTTGTCAACGCCGGAAAAACAAAAGAACTTGCGGATCTGATTATCGCCTCCGCTTACTTCAGGTCTAAATTCAGCGAGAGACTGTCAGAACCCGAATCGGTTAATAAACTTATAGAAGAGAGAAATGCACCTTCAAAAAGAACACGCATAGAATGCTTCGGCGTGGGTAAGGAGTTTCTCGATAATATCGAGCTTGCAAAGCTCAACCCGATTAAAGAGCAGAATGCCGCTCCCGAAAACAAAGAGAAAAAGCATGAAGAGCCCGAAAACAACAATCACATCAACATAATCGATGACGACAAAAATGTTGATAACAAAAACGGCAACGACGAAGAAATTGATGAAGCAGTTTATGATATAGTCCCCGAAAAGGATATTGTAAAACCCTCCGCAAAAGAACCCGCACTGTTCAAATCAATGCTCGCAAAAAGATTTGAAGAAGCAAAGGGAACTGCCGAACGTGACAAAACGGCCGAGATTATTCTTAACAGGCACATTACGTCTTCTATGAAGGTGTACAGATTTTATGCACCGAACAGCGAAAAGGAAGTATATAGAAATGTGGCGATTGAGCAGGCTATGATGTCCCTGGCGGGTGCGACACTTAAGTACATGATTAAAAAGGAAGCCCCTTCCGAGGTGCTCAGGGACGCAGTTGAAAGAGGCCAGACATTCTCTCTGCTGCAGCTTATTACCGAGTCCGGTCCGTTTAACGAGAATTTCAAGAACTTCTCTCCCGAAAATGTGAACATGATGCTTGACGATGAAGAGATTTTCTGCAGACCTGTCGGCGATGCCCTTCTTGAGCTTGCGAAGGATGTTATCAAACCCGAAAATATGCGTGTTGCTCTTCAGAGAAGCAAGGAGGATGCCGAGAAGGCAAAAAGCGGCTCGAATCTCACCGATGACGAGAAGAAAAATCAGAAGGATATATGCAAAAAATTTGATGATGTTACCAAATTCACGGATATGTACGAAAGATGCGATTGGGTAGAGGACACACAGCCGTATGAAGCATCCCCGTCTGAAAAATATCTTAATGAAAAAATCGACCGTTGTCAAAGCAGCTATGAAACCTTTATTGCACATGGTTCACGTGTTCTGGCACGTCAGAATGTTATCGGCACATTAACTGCCGCCACAATGAAATACATGATAACAAATGACCCCACGGGATTTGTGCTTGAAACTCTCGTACAGAATAATCAGTACTTGCAGCTTGAGGATATGATTTCTCAATCGCCTCTCTTTAAGAAGAAGTATGAAGGAATTGATACAAATAATGAGGAACAGGTAGCGGACTATATTGATGACGTATCTCTTCTCATTAAGCCTCTCGGCGAAGAACTTCTCGATACTCTGAAAACGCCCCTTAAGCAGGCTGTGCCGAAGATTGCCGAAATATACAAGAGTGACATGCTCAAAAAGCTGAAAAACGACATTAACGAATACAAAAAAATGTCGGAGAAGGCTTTTGCCGACGGCAACCCGGACGAAGCGGAAAATTACGCCACCGAGACTCTCGCAATGCAGACGACGTCCGTTTTGCTGCTCTCCGTCAACGAAAAAGGCAAGATGCCGAACTGCACCGTGTCGACGATGGTACACAGAGTTTTCGAATCAAAGCAGTTTGGCGAAATGCTCGATAAATACGACCTTAAAAAGCCCGGTGAACTCAACAGAGCGATTTCCGAGCGTGCAAGCGTCGGCGTTGTAAAATCAATCGTCGCCGAGCAGAACCAGAAAGCAAAGGAAGCAAACGAGCTCGCCGCAGGCAAAGCCAGGGTCACTCACGTTAACCCCGAAAATCCTCAGCCGCAAAAACAAAATGTAATCAAATAATCTCCATCCCCTCGAAATTTCACTTCTTTTGTGATGCTTCGAGGGGCTTTTTTCAATGGAAGCTTTGATTTTAGACAGTGACAGAAAAAAACGACTGCAAACCTTGTAACTCGGGGATTGCAGTCGTTTTTGCTGTTATATTCCTTTGATATTATTTCCTTAAAAGCCAGACGATCATTTCGGTTTCGTGTCTGTTTGCGAAGGCGTAATAGGGGATAAGCGTCAGCTGAGTTTTGATATAGTCGTTGCCGGCTTCATAATAAAGACTGTCGTCTTCTTTGGGACGGTATGCCGTAGTCTTGAGAACGGGGAGCAAAAATTCACTGTCGGATATTTCAAACTCTGCGTCAAGTGTAATTGCGATACTTCTTAAATCCTTGCCGTTGTCAATACCCTCGGCACAATAGACAACGGGGCCTCTCATGACGGCAACACGGCCTGCGTCATCGTGAACACGTCTGTTCGCCGACATAAGACGAACGGGCATATCAAGACTGAGCTCAATTTCATCACTGCCGTCAAGCTTAATGTACGCGTAGCCGTCCTTTATCTCATAATTGCGGTTTAACGTGAAGCTTTTGCACCAACCGGGAATACGAACGGCAATATGATTTTTGTCGGATGTGCACTTAATTGTGATTTTGCCGTCTTTGGGATATTCGGTCGTCATCTCAATTTTTGTATTGTCAAATTCAGCGGAAGAATTTATATACTGATGAACATAAATCGTGCTCTCGTCCTCGGAATACATGAATCCCGACATTGAAGCGATAAAACGCAGAATGTTCGGCGGACAGCATGAACAGCCGAAATATTCAAGTCTTCCCGTTATCGGAAAACGATCCTTCTGAGTTGTCGAAGTGTTTACATTATTAAAATCGGGGTCAATTTCAAGCGGATTTTCATAGAAGAATGATTTGCCGTCAAGCGACACACCCGACAACGCACCGTTATAGATAACCTTTTCCACTACATCCGCATATTTGGCATTCGCACCGAATTTAAGCATACGTTCGGCAAAAAACGCAAGTGCGATAGCGGCACAGGTCTCTGTGTACGCCGTTCTGTTCGGCAGATCATAGTCAACAGAAAACGCTTCACCGATATTAGTAGAACCCACGCCGCCCGTAATGTACATACGCTTCTTTATAATATTGTCAAAAACACGCTCGCACGCGGCTTTGAGTTCCGCGTCATTATATTCGTATGCGACATCCGCCGCACCGCTCATAAGATACATCGCGCGAACGCTGTGACCCTCGGCTGTGCTGCGGTCTTTTATCGGCATTTCATCCTGATTGTAGTATTCGTTTGCCCAGTCACCGAGGTATTTTGCGTCCTTTGGGTGGCTGCCGTGCTCGTCTATAAAATATTTTGCGAGGTCTTTATATCGTGTTTCGTCCGTCGCTTCATACAGTTTCATAAGAGCAAGCTCAAGCTCCGGGTGACCGGGGGTCACAAACGCCGCGCTTTTTTCGATTTTGAAAACTTTTTCTATATAGTCGGCGTATTTGCACATGGCCTTAAGAAAACGATCCCTGCCTGTCGTGTTATAGTAGGCAACGGCGGCCTCCATAAGATGTCCGGCGCAGTAAAGCTCATGGCAGTCTCTTTTTCTGAATCTGTTTTCCTGCTCCGTTACAAGGAAGTGGCTGTTGAAATAGCCGTTTTCGTCACTTTTCTCGATAATGCAGTCTATGGACTCCTCAATAATTTCGACTGCTTTTTCGTCGTCCTTTGAATTTAACACATATGATG
>CAVFUV010000141.1:0-5891 GCA_963625735.1 bacterium | reverse complement strand
CATAAGGGGCCGGGTGTCAGGGGCCGGGGACCGGGGAGTGGAGAACCAAGGATGCTCTGCGGATTTCGCAACTCCACACTTTGTTTAATGTTGTCGAACCGCTGTTGCCGGTTCTTATTAGTCGCAACGCCAAAAATCATTCATCGGATGATTTTTGGCTGCGGCTCTTCAAACTCCACACTTTATGAAGTTGCTGCTCCTTGCTAACTTCATTCTTACCGCTTTTTATCAACAAAGAATAACTTTATCGAAAGGATGTGACACAATGGAAAATATGGGCTTCGGTATAGGATCGTTGCTTGACGGGATAGAGAAGCTCGGAAAGTTTGTTATTTCCGTTGTGTCGGCTGTCCTTAAATTTGTCTACGGCATTACTTTAAGACCGATTATCTTTGTTGCAAAGAAAACCGGGCGGTTTGCGAAAAATGCATATTTATACATAACGAGAAGTGTTGCCGAGCAGTTAAACGGCGAAAAATATTTCACCGGGCGTTTTGCTCGTTCAATAAAAATGCTCGTCTATACGCTCTTCCACTCCCCCAAAAATTTCGGGGAAATGCTGAAGCACTACATTCACAAAGGGCGGCATTCCTACCGCAGTCCCATAAGACTTGCCGTGTATGTTATTCTGCCGCTTCTGTCGCTGTCAACCCTGCTTATATTCCTTAACAATTTAGGTAATATGCATCCGGCACTGTGTCTTAGCATAGGCGACACGGTGATAGGCTATGTCGACAGCGAGAGCGAATATTTCTCAGCTAAGACAAAGGCAAAAGAGAGACTTAATCTTACTTCCGACAGTGAGACAAAAGCGTCTTTGCCCGAAGTGACATATTCCGTAAAGCTCATAAATGTAAACGGCTTCACAAGCGAAGAGGAGCTTTGCGACAGTCTGATAAAAAATTCCGACGCGAAAATCACAAACGCCTGCGGAATTTATATTGACGACAGATTCCTCTGTGCGGTCAAGAGCGAAACTGACGCAAGACGGATTTTCAATTCATTTCTGGAAAATTACAGAGAAAACGACAGTGACATTGTGTCTTTTGTTCAGAGCATAAGCTTCGTTGAGGGACTGTACCCCGACAGTGATGATGTTGTGTGGAACAGTGACACACTTCAGAAGAAAATCAATATGTCAGACACCGAGAACCGCTATCATACGGTGGCGGACGTCGACACGATTGAAACTATAACAGCCAAATACAATATTACGGAAGAAAAGCTTAAATCCCTTAACCCCGAATACGATTTTGAAGGCGGTCTTAATACAGACGACAGACTGCTTATAACAGACGAAGAGCGAATACTGACGGTCAAGGTCACAAAGACTGTGGTCTCAACAGAGGAAGTTCCGTATACCACAACAGAAATGCAGACCGATGTTCTGTATCTCGGCACAACAAGAACGATTACAGCGGGCAAGACAGGCACGGATCAGGTAACAAGCCTTGTGACATACGTTGACGGAAATGAAGTTTCAAGAGAAGAAATTTCACGCGTCCGCACCAAAGACCCCGTAAACAAGCGTGTACAGGTCGGCACAAGAGCATTAAGCGAGAGCTATTCCGTAACGGTGATAAACGGCGGCGTATTCGTATGGCCGGCAGTTAACGCCACAAACATAAATTCACCCTACGGCTACCGCTGGGGCAAGCTTCATGCGGCGATAGACATAGGCTCCTCGACAGGCACAAGCCTCGGCAAGGCGGTTGTTGCGGCGGCGGCAGGTACGGTCACGGTTGCGGGTGTTCACTCAAGCTACGGATATTATGTAAGAATAGATCACGGCAACGGGCTCGAAACACTCTATGCGCACTGCCAGGCAGGCTCGCTTATGGTAAAGGCGGGCGACACGGTATACGCAGGTCAGCAGATTGCGAGAATAGGCATGACGGGATACGCAACAGGCCCGCATCTGCATTTTGAAGTTATTATAAACGGCAGAAGGGTAAATCCCGCGCCGTACCTGGGGCTGAAATAAAAAAGAGGGGCCAGTGATCAGCAGCGGAGAAAAACACAAAGTCGCAAAAACACAACGTCGCTTAGATTACAGAAATAAATGTAAGCCCGAGCCAAGGGCGAGGGCATGGGCGGCGAGCAAGGCGAGCCGCCGTTGCCGCAGCGAACAGCTGCCTGCCTGCTGAAAAGCGGGCAGCTGTGAGCGAGGCATGAACCCGAGCGAGTCGAATTTGTTATGCTGACTTTGACAGCATAACAAATGAAGGCGAGCGTAGGGCGTCCGCTCGGCGGCGGTGCCTGTCTGTCCCGAAACAGGGTTTGCTTTGGCAGATAAGTTAATCGGACAGATAGGGGCCCCGACGAGCGGCGAAGCACCCCGGCACCGAAAAAAGCCCGGCAACACCCCCCAGCTCCCGCGAAGCTACTATAAAACAAGACACGCAGTGTCTTCCTAAATTATGCATTATGCATTATGCATTCAACATTCTACATTCTGCATTAAATGAAGAGAGTGTGATATTATGGACGAAACCAAAGCAAAAACAGATTCGTTAACAGGGTTAACCGATAAGTTATCGGATGATTATGATACCGTCGATGTACCGACTCCTGAAAAGCCGAAAAAAGAGAAGAAAAAAGAAAAGAAAAACCGTCATGGCGGTGCTATGGCGGCGGGAATAATCACTCTTATATTTGCGATTGTGGGCATTGTCGCCACGGTCATGTTCGGTGTCGGCAAAATCAAGACCTATTCCGACGAAAAGAAAACAGAAAAGCTCAACTATTACAACAATCTGCTTATTGCGGCGGCGGCAATTGACATTGAACCGTTTGATGATATCACATCCGCCGATATGAGTGAGCTTGTTGAAATGTCTGTCTGGAGTGTCGTCTACAATTATTCCAAAACAGAATCTTTTGAATATTCATCCGGCAATCTTGTTGTGCCCGAAGAAAATGTAGAAGCCGAATTTACAAAATATTTCGGCACTCAGCGTCAGATTGAACATATGACGGTCACAGGATACGGCTATGAGTTTACATACGATCAGACCGAAAAGGCGTATCTTATCCCCATTACCACGCTCACACCGATTTATACGCCGAAGTGTACCGAGACACAAAAAAAAGGCAATGCCGTCACTGTAACGGCAGGCCTTATAAATTCCGACATGTGGCTTCAGGACAGAGAAACGGGCGACATAACAACACCCGAACCCGACAAATACATAAAGGTCACCTTCCGTGAAGAAAATGACAACAGCTATATAAGTGCCATAAGAACCCTCTCCGCACTTGAAACAGCTTCAACGGCAAGCTCAGGGGAGGCAACTGCCGACACCGACAGTGACACCTCGGCACAGGCTGAAACATCCGTTGAAGCAACCTCTTAAAATGTGGAGTGTGGAGTTATACAGCCAAGGCAGGTTGCGACCGTCAGGTTTTATTGAGAACAATTCGCTTTTGTCGGTGTGTTTCTTTGGGAAAGCAGAGTGTCCGTCCCCTCCGCTCCATTTTTTTGCATCCGCCTCACGGCATACGCAAAAATGCTGTCGCTCAGGGTTTGGCTCACTTCGCTCGCCATACGATCCCTCCCGTCGGTCGCCCCACTGCCGACCTCACATCAATCATCAACATCAAAAGACACTGCCAACCTCAGATTACATAGATTTTCCCTTTGCGAAGCCTATACAATCCAAGACACGCAGTGTCTTCCGACATTGCTAATTGCTCATTGCTAATTGCTAATTGAACAATGCACCCTGTGCATTGTGTTTACCACTTATTCTCCACATACTCGCAGAACGCATACATATCCCTGACTTCGACCTTTGTTCCGTCGTCAAGAACCGCAGTGCCGTTCCACATACCGTGGACCTGATGCGAGTGCATTCTTAAAACATTCAGTGCGTTTGTGTCGCAGTGGTGGTCATAGAACGGCGTCATGACAAAATCAAATCTGCCGTCATCGGACTTAAAGTGCCACGGCTGCATATATTTATCGGGCTTCGGGAAGTGCTCAACATCCACAGCACCGAATTTATGAAGCTTTCCGTCATAGAATATGGCAGTCTCGGTAGCCTGACTTTCGTCACCTATACCCCATGTAATTTCAAAACCGAATGTGTGCTTTTTGCCGTCCTTATCGGTTATGTACGTTGAGCCGTTGCCCCAGTACCACACGAGCTTATAGGGCGTATTGACACGACCCCAGTCAAGCGAGCAGAAGGTGTCCTCCTTAGAAAACTCAACCTTTATGTCCTTCTTGCGGAAATATCCTTCGCACGGCATGCAGTTCTGCTTTGTGGTCATAAAATAGCTCTTGGTGTCATCCTTAAAGGGCAGCACGGTTGTAATATTTTCAAGCCCCTCCGGAATATCCATTTCAAGACGGCACTCTGTATCCTTTGAACGGAAAAAGAGTGTCCTTTTGTTTTTCTCGGTTACAAACTCACAATATGCACTGCCGATGCCCTTAACATTGAAACGCACCTTGTTGGGTTCATCACCCTTCGGGGGCAGAATATATTTATCCTTGCCGCCGACAAACAGTGCGACAGACTCGGCAACAGTACCTGCCGCGAGCTTTTTCTTCTTGTTGGGATTGCGAAGATCCACAAGACATGCGGACAGATAACCGCCTAAGGTAATATTCGCAAAGCTTACCTGAAGCATGTATCTGCCGTTTGAAATCTGATAGAAATCCCACTCTTTTCTGTGAATTTCGGGTTTTGAATTATCGCGGTTGTAATTAAACACATTGTGTCTTGCGTAGCCTGCGGCAAGAAGCGTGCCGTCGGATGCCAGAAGCTCGGTGGGCTCGGTGTACTCACGCTGTTCGGACTTTACTTCGCCGTTTATCCAGCTTTTGTATGTTCTTTTAAGATCGGACATTATTCTCTCTCCTTTTCTCTTCCGATTTATCCCTTAAACTATAACACATATATAAACCTTTTACAATATCGCATTTTGTTTTTCGAAAATTTTGTGATATATACTAAACTATATTCATATTTTATATTGAAAATATTCTCGAAAAATGATAAAATTCTCGTGGTCGATTATTAAACGGAGGTAAAGTCATGCAATCAGTCGGAACACTTAATCTAACCTCCGTGCCGCTAATCGGCGAAAAAAAAGCGGCCCTCTTCAAAAAGCTCGGCATCGTGACCGTTGAAGACCTGCTTTACTTTTTTCCGAGGGCATACGCCGATTTTTCGGAAATAAAGCACCTTAAGGACGCAAATGAAAACAAAATGTGCGTCCGAATAAAAATCACGACCGATCCGAAAACAATCACACTCAAAAACGGAAAAGTCCTCACAACCGTTTCGGGAACGGACGGCGAAAACATTCTGCGTCTTTCTTTTTTCGGAAGATACTCATCGGGAAATATAAAAAAAGACGGCTCGTTTCTGCTCTACGGCAATTTTGTTCCCGAAAGAATCGGCATTTACTCATCCAGAAACCCCGAGGTGTGGGACGACACACCCGAAAACGTGTATTTTCACCCTGTCTATCACTGCACGGCAGGGATAACATCACGCTTCATTTCCGCCTGTATGCACCGGGCGTTTGACAATTTTTCGGAGGGGCTTACCGATAATCTGCCACCTGAGCAGCTCAGAAAATACCGTCTGCCGGACATAAAAAAGGCGATAGAGCTTATTCACTTCCCCAAAACCGCCGACGACATAAAGCAGGCTCGCCGACGGCTTATCTATGAAGAGCTTCTGATTTTATCTTTGGGGCTATGCTCCGAAAAAACAACCGGCAAAGTTGCTTCGGGCAACAAAATCACAAAAGATTATTCCGCCGATTTTTCGACCCTTCTGCCGTTTCGTCTGACATCCGCACAGAAAAGATGCGTCACCGACTGCGTAAACGACATGGCATCGGGCGTTACAATGCGCCGTCTTGTTCAGGGC
>CAVFUV010000140.1:0-5903 GCA_963625735.1 bacterium | reverse complement strand
TCTGTCTGTCTGTCTGTCTGTCTGTCTGTCTGTCTGTCTGTCTGTCTGTCTGTCAAAGATTTTCGCAGTGTACATTATTTTTGTCAACCTTTTTTCATAAATTTTCTCTTCGCGTGAGGTACTAACAGAACAAAATTTTTTCGTCAAGACGTTTCAAAAAAAACATTTTTTGAAATTTTTTTTGCAACGGGTAAAATCATATAGATTTGTACAAAAAACCGATCCGATAAAACCGATTTATATCAAATGCGATTTTTATATATTATTTTTTCAACCTACCAAACAGGTTTATTGACAAAAGGCGTATACGAATGTAATATATAAGTTATTATATTATCGCAAAAGGAGAACATCATAATGGAGAAGAAAAAATTCTACATAACCACTCCTATTTATTATCCGTCTGACAAGCTTCATATCGGGCACACATACTGCACCGTTGCGGCGGATGCCATGGCAAGATACAAACGCCTCACGGGCTACGATGTTATGTTCCTCACCGGCACCGACGAGCACGGTCAGAAGATAGAGAACAAAGCCAAAGAAGCGGGCGTGACACCCAAGGAGTTCCTTGACAACATCGTCGCGGGCGAAAAGGGCGTGCTTGACCTGTGGAAGCTGATGAATATTTCAAACGACCGTTTTATCCGTACAACCGATGACTATCACTGCGAGTCAATACAGAAGATTTTCAGAAAAATGTACGAGAACGGCGACATATACAAGGGCGCTTACAAGGGCAAATACTGCACTCCCTGCGAGTCATTCTGGACCGAGAGCCAGCTTAAGGACGGCAAATGCCCCGACTGCGGCCGTGAGGTGCACGATGCCGAAGAAGAAGCGTATTTCTTCCGTCTTAGCAAATACGCCGACAGAGTGCAGGATCTTCTCGAAAATACAGACTTTCTGCGTCCGAGAAGCCGTGTAAACGAGATGGTTAACAACTTTATAAAGCCCGGTCTTGACGATCTGTGCGTCAGCAGAACAAGCTTCAAATGGGGCATTCCGGTTGATTTCGACCCCGGCCACGTTGTATATGTATGGGTTGACGCTCTGTTTAACTATACTACGGCTCTTGGCTTTATGAACGACAAATATAACGACTATGACAAGTTCTGGCCCGCAGACGTTCATTTTGTCGGCAAGGAAATTGTAAGATTCCATTCCATTATATGGCCCGCAATGCTCATGAGCATGAATATGCCTCTGCCGAAGCATGTTTTCGGTCACGGCTGGCTTGTAATGGACGGCGGCAAAATGTCAAAATCAAAGGGCAATGTTGTCGATCCGTATGTTCTGGCGGAGAAATTCGGTGTTGACGCACTCAGATTTTTCCTGCTCCGCTCGTTCCCCTTCGGCACGGACGGCAATTTCTCAAACGAGCTTCTTATAAATACAATCAATAATGACCTCGCAAACGACATAGGCAATATTGTTTCAAGAACCGTTGCGATGGTTGACAAATATTTCGGCGGCACACTTCCGTCCGAAAGACTTCACACCGAAGCGGACGACAGTCTTATAGAGATTGCGACCTCGCTTAAGGCAAAATATGAGGACGATATGGAAAATTACCGTTTCCAGAAAGCCCTTGAGGATATTTTGGCGGTAATTGACAGAGCCAACAAATATATCGACGAAAACACACCGTGGACACTCGCCAAGGACGAAGCAAACAAGCCCCGTCTTGCGACCGTTATGTACAATCTGCTTGAAACCATACGCATATGTGCCGTGACACTCTCTCCCTTTATGCCCGACACCGCCGAAAAGATGCTCGAAAGAATAGGTGCGGACGCCGACTGCGGCACATGGGACAGCATCGGCACATTCGGAAAGCTCAGCGAAAATGCGACTGTCGTAAAGGGGGACGCTCTCTTCCCGAGAATCGACACCGAAAAAGCGATTGAAGAGCTAAACGCCCTGCAGGAAGAGCAGAGAAAGAAAGCGAGAGGCAACGCCGTTGAGGTTGAGCCCTTAAGCGAAGAAAACGTTGACTTTGACACATTCTGCAAATCCGATATGCGTGCGGTTAAAATCAAGGCGTGCGAAGCCGTAAAGAAAAGTGAAAAGCTTCTCAAGTTCACGCTTGACGACGGCACAGGCACAGACAGAATTATTCTTTCGGGTATTCACAAGTTCTATGAGCCCGAACAGCTTATCGGCAAAACCGCCGTTGCGATTCTCAACCTTCCCCCGAGAAAAATGATGGGTACAATGTCCTGCGGTATGCTTATTTCGGCGGTTCACAAGGAGGGCGACGAAGAAAAGCTTCATCTATTGCTTGTGGATGACTCAATCCCTGCCGGCGCAAAGCTCTGCTGATATGTACGAAAATATTTTCGATACACACGCCCACTATAACGACGAAGCGTTTAATGATGACAGGGACGAGCTTTTGTCTTCCCTGCCGTCTAAGGGCGTTGCGAATATAATAAACTGCGGCACGACATATGAAACTTCTGTCGAAAGCATGAAAATTGCCGAGAAATATCCGTTTGCGTATTTTGCGGCGGGGATACACCCCGAGGACTGCGGCGAGCTTGACTTTTCGGAAATCGACAGAATAAAAGAGCTTTTAACGCACGAAAAATGCGTTGCGATAGGTGAAATAGGGCTTGATTATCACTACACCGCCGACACAAAAGAAAAGCAGCTGATATTTTTTGAAAAACAGCTGATTCTGGCGAATGAATATGATATTCCGGTTATAATTCACGACAGGGACGCGCACGGCGACACAATGGAGCTTCTTAAAAAGCATAAGCCGAAGGGTGTGCTCCACTGTTTTTCGGGCAGTGTCGAGACGATGAAGGAAGTCGTATCTTTGGGGCTGTATATCGGTCTCGGCGGTGCGGTGACATTCAAAAACGCCAGAAAGCCGCTTGAAGTCGCCAAGGAAGTGCCGTCCGACAGACTCCTGCTCGAAACCGACTGCCCGTACATGGCACCCGTGCCGTTTCGAGGCAAACGCAATGACTCTTCGCTTATAGCATATGTTGCACAGACAATTGCGGAGGTCAGAGGCATAGGGGTGCAGGATGTAATTGATATGGCGAACGGGAATGCGAGAAGACTGTTCGACACATAAGGGGTCGGGGACCGGGAACCGGGGGTCGGGGACTAAGGAAGTCCTGCTGACTTGATTTATAAAGCTTCGCCTCTTGCAGAACTCCACTCTCCACACTCCACACTCCACACTTTGTGCAGCTCCACACTTTATGAATAACATCAAAAAAAATTCCCCGCTGAGCTTTTTCTTTGGCTCACCGGGGATTTTTTCAGTTTACATTGAAGCTTTGAACCGTAATGTTAAGCTCGGCGTCAACAACAAGCGTCATATAATAGGTCTTGTTGACATCGCCGTTTTTCCACTGTCGGGAATAGACAAATGTGATAACGCATGAGCCTTCTTTTACGGCTGTGAACTCATAATAATGTGTGCCGCCTCCACCGCATACATCGGGGTCAACCTTGTCGGCGACGTAATTATCTTCAGTGAGCTTCACGGCATCGCCGCTTATCGCCTGTGACCAGTTGTAGCCGGTTGTGGGGTTCGAGCGAAGAGCAAGGTTTATCGTCTTTTCTTCGTTGTCAACAGTGTACCGGTATCCCGTACCCTCAACCGTTATCTTGTCGGTTGTGTTTGAGTTGGGGAGTGTTATCCCCAGAAACGACAGTATTGACATTATAAGTGCCATGAGTTTCTGCATTATTGCCTGCATGATATGATACCTCCGTTTTGATTTTAAGCATTAAGCTTATTTCCACTTTATCATATTTTCACGGACAATTCAAGAGATTTTTGTGGGATTTTTTATTTTTCTTCCGAAGTTCCGTTAAGAGCCTCGGTAACGGGAACAAGAACCTTGTCGTTGTAGCATGAGAAAACATTTTCGACAAGCTCCCGGTCGGGCTTTTTCGTAAGAAGGCTTACAATCGGCACTATGACAAGTCCGCCTGCCATTGCGAACGCACCGCAGTTTACGGCACTCTGCAGAAATTCGGGGAATATCGATTTTGCGAACATATTGAGAAGCATTATGCCCGAGCCCCAGATAAACGACACAAAGCAAGCCGTTTTTGTAACACGCTTCCAATATAAAGAATAGAGAAAAGGCGCCAGGAAGCTGCCTGCAAGCGCACCCCATGAAAGTCCCATAAGCTGTGCTATGAATGTGCCGTTGTGCTTATACTGAATAATCGCTATGACTGCGGAAATAATGATAAACACTGCGACAAATATTCTTATTATAATCAGATCTTTTTTCTCGGTCTGATTTTTTTTGATTATCACAGGGTCGATAAAGTCAAGTGTCAGAGTTGAAGACGAAGTCAGAACCAGAGACGAAAGTGTTGACATTGAAGCCGCAAGAACAAGAATAAGCGTAATACCCATAAGCCACGGGCTGAGAGTCGAGAGCATTTCGGGGATTATGGCGTCATAGCCTTCTGTCGCTATGTCAACGTTAAACAGTCTGCCGAAGCCGCCGAGGAAGTAGCATCCGCCCGCAACAACAACGGCGAACAGAGTTGAAATGACAGTACCCTTGTGAATGTCCTTCTCGCTCTTGATGGAATAGAATTTCTGCACCATCTGAGGAAGACCCCATGTGCCGAGGGATGTAAGAATAACCACACTCAGAAGTCCTGCGGGGTCGGGTCCGAAAAATGAAGCGAACACTCCGGGAATGTCGGAAGCGGAGCTGTCGGTTACATTAGCAAGAGCCTCAAGAGAACCCGTAAAGCCGCCGTTAATCTTAAGTACTGATGCGATAATCAGAACTATGCCGATGAGCATTATTATACCCTGAATAAAATCGTTGACAGCCGCCGCCATATAGCCGCCGACAATGACATATACGGCAGTCAGAGCCGCCATTACGACGATAAGCACGGTATAATCGACATTGAACGCCATCGAGAAAAGTCGTGACAGTCCGTTATAGAGCGATGCTGTGTAAGGGACGAGGAACACGAAAATTATCAGAGACGACGCGAGCTTCATGCCCTTCGAGTTAAAGCGGCGCTCAAAAAACTGCGGCATTGTGGAGGAATCAAGGTGCTGTGACATAATTCTTGTGCGGCGGCCGAGCACGACCCACGCAAGCAGCGAACCTAAAAAAGCATTGCCGAGACCTATCCATGTGGATGCCACGCCGAATTTCCAGCCGAACTGACCTGCGTATCCGACAAATATAACGGCGGAAAAGTACGATGTGCCGTACGCAAAGGCGGTAAGCCACGGGCCCACTCCCCTGCCGCCGAGGACAAAGCCGTTGACATCGGTGGAATGACGGCGGCAATAGACGCCCACTCCGACCGTAACAGCGGCGAAAACAACAAGCATTGCAAGTTTTACTAACATAAAATGACCTCCGTTCGGGTAAAAAATAACGGCCCCGATTTGTAACAATACATACAAAACGAAGCCGTCATATTACCGATTTAAGTTGATGCTCAATCGAAAACAGACAGCGAATATTTATAATAATAGTAGTAGTTTGATGACGCTATAAACATTTTGCCGTCTCCTTTCGTGTGATGAAGGTATAATACAACAAAAATCGGCGTTTGTCAACACTTTATCGATTAAAAGTGCTAAAATTTTTAAAGTATCCGGTGACCGGTGGTCAGTGGCCAGTGGCAGGTGGTCAGTGGCCAGTGGCAGGTGGTCAGTGGTCAGTGGTCAGTGGCCGGTGGTAAGTGGCCAGTGGCTTCGCCAGAGGCGAAGCTTTATAATCCAAGTCCGCAGGACTTCCGACATTATGCATTATGCATTATGCATTCTGCATTGAATTTTAGAAAAATTCATATTTCACCAAAAAGCTGACCCTTTGCGAAGCTTTATAATCCAAGTCCGCAGGACTTCCGACATTGTTAATTGTTAATTGTTAATTCTT
>CAVFUV010000139.1:0-5934 GCA_963625735.1 bacterium | reverse complement strand
ATGAAAATTATAAAAAAAGCTACCCTAAACCCACTGAAATTCAAAGCAAATTTAAGCAAAATCTACTATTGCTATCTTTATTAAATACAGGTATAATGTAAACTAAGTTTTTATATGTAAAAAGTAAATCAAACGGAGTGTATTATTATGTCAAAGGTTGTAAAATTCGGCGGTTCTTCTCTCGCCGACGCAAATCAGTTCAAAAAAGTCGCAAATATAATCAAAGCCGACCCCGCACGCCGCTATGTTGTGGCGTCCGCTCCCGGCAAACGCAATTCTCATGACGAAAAGGTCACCGATCTTCTTCTTCGCTGCTTCCGTCTTGCGGGTGAAAAGCGTGATTTTGACGAAACATTCGAAAAGATAGCAAACCGCTATCGTGAAATTATAAGAGACCTCAAGCTCTCATTCTCTCTTGATGAGGACCTCGCCGGCATCAAGCTCGCAATCAAGCACCACGCAGGCTGTGACTATATCGCAAGCCGCGGTGAATTCCTGAACTCCAAGCTTCTTGCCGCTTATCTTGATTTTCCGTTTGTTGATGCCGAGGACTGCATTTTCTTTGATGAGAAGGGCAGACTTGACACCGAAAAAACAGACAAGACTCTGTCCGAAATTCTCTCACTTCATGAGTACGCCGTTATTCCCGGCTTCTACGGTGTTCTGCCCGACGGCACAATTAAGACTTTCTCCCGCGGCGGCTCGGATATTACAGGTTCAATTATCGCAGGTGCGATAAGAGCGGATATCTATGAAAACTGGACGGATGTTTCCGGTATGCTTATGACCGACCCCAGAATTATCGACAACCCCAAGCCCATTCCCGAAATTACATATCGTGAGCTTCGTGAGCTGTCTTATATGGGTGCTACCGTGCTTCATGACGAGGCCATTTTCCCGGTACGCAAGGCGAATATTCCGATAAACATAAGAAATACAAACGACCCCAAGGCTCCCGGCACAATGATTGTTCCGAAGGCGGCGACAAAATCTCCCGAGACGGTCATAACCGGCATCGCGGGCAAAAAGGGTATCACTGCAATTCATGTTGAAAAGGACATGATGAACTCCGAAATCGGCTTCGGCAAAAAGGTTCTTGAGGTTCTCGAAAGCCACAATATTTCTTTTGAGCATCTGCCTTCGGGCATTGACACCATGAGCGTTATGATTGAGTCAAAGGCACTTGAAGAGTGCAAGGGCTCCGTCACAGCCGATATGGTAAAGAAGGTCAACCCCGATTCCATTACCATTGTCGAAAATCTCGCGCTTGTCGCTGTTGTCGGCAGAGGTCTTGTCGCCAATATCGGCGTTGCCGCACGTCTGTTTACGGCACTCGCGAATAACGGCGTCAATATCAGAATGATTGACCAAGGCTCAAGCGAGATTAACATAATTGTCGCCGTTGAAGAAAAGGACTTCCAAAAGACCATTGAAGCCATTTACAACGAATTTGTAAAATAAATCGGAGATATAATCATGACCGAACAAGTCAGAATAAAAAAACTCACAGACAAAGCGATTTTGCCGACATACGGCACCGAGTTCAGCGCAGGCGCGGATCTGTATAACGCCGAAGACTGCGTTGTAATAAACCCCGGGGAGACAAAGCTTATCCACACCGCTCTGTCGTTTGAAATTCCCGTCGGATGCGCAGGATTTATATTCGCGAGAAGCGGTCTTGCCACAAAGAAGGGTCTTGCCCCCGCAAACAAGGTCGGTGTTGTCGACAGCGATTACAGAGGCGAGGTTATGGTGTCGCTCTATAATCATTCCTCTGAAGTGCAGACTGTCGAGCACGGCGAACGAGTGGCGCAGATGGTAATATTGCCGTTTGTGAAAGCGGAATTTGTCGAGACCGATACACTGTCGGATACCGTAAGGGGAGTCGGCGGTTTCGGCTCAACCGGAACAAAATAAAATGAACAGAATCAAAGAAAAAAGCTCGGCACTTACACCCGCAAAGATTTTCGCCGTACTGTGCCCCGTTGTCTATTTCGCAAGCTATCTCACGCGAAAAGACTATTCCGTTGTGCTTGAAGCGGTAATCGAGAGCGAGCAGATAACCTCCTCCGTTGCGGGACTTGCCGAGAGCATGTCAACAATAGCATACGGTGCCGGGCAGGTTATAAGCGGATTTCTCGGCGATAAGATAAAGCCGCAGAAAATGATAGGCATAGGGCTGTCCGCTACGGCGGTTCTCAATGTCATCATGGCACTGTGTCCGTCACCCGGTGCAAGAGCCGTCATATGGATGCTTAACGGTCTCGCCCAGTCAATGCTCTGGCCGCCTATGGTGCGTCTCTTAGCGTCCGTTATGGACAAAAAGGGGTACGACAGCGCTTGCGTCAATACAAATATCGCGGGCATATCGGGCACAATACTGCTGTATCTTATGTCATCACTTATATGGATAAGATATTTCAACTGGAAATATACATTCATGTGCTCCGCCGTGATGTGTGCCGTAATTCTCATAATGTGGATTGTCGGATGCAGAAAAGCGGACACGAATATGAGTACGGTTGTGTCTGCCGATAAAAGCACCGAAAAAACCGACAGGGAATATGCAAAGCTCAGTGCAAAAACACTGTTTTCGTCGTGCTTTGTGCTTATTGCCCTTGCCATAATTCTGCAGGGTGCGCTTCGTGACGGCATAACAAACTGGATTCCGTCATTCATATGCAGTACGTTTAATATCGGCAGTGCCGGCGCGATACTAAAATCCGTAATGATTCCGATTTTAGGTGTCATAGCGCTTAAAATTATCGGCATTATAAATAATAAGTTTATAAAAGAAGAGGCAAGGGGAGCGTTTTATTTTTTCTTTATCTGTCTTGTGTGCTGTGCGTTTCTCGTGTTCTTTTACAGTTCAAATCAGTATGTGACGCTTGTCGTAAGCGCATTGGCGGTTGCGGCGATGAACGGCGTTAACCTGTATCTTGTGTGCATTGTGCCCGTAAGATTTGAGAAATATGGAAAGACCGCCACAATGTCGGGTATCATAAATGCCCTCACATATGTCGGCTCTGCCGCCGCGACATACGGCTTCGGTGCGGTAAGTGAAAGCTTCGGCTGGAACGCCGTCGTAGTGACATGGGCTGTTATCGCTGTTCTTGGCACTGTATGCTGTCTGTTCTCAATAAGACCGTGGCGGCGTTTCGCAAGATGATGAATGATATTTTTATTAAAAACGCAAATCTGCCCGAAAACGATGTCACGCTGTGCGTCTGCGGCAACATGGAATTTGCGAAAATAATATCGGATAAAAGCGGTGCGGGTGTGCTCTTGTCGGCGCCTTCACCGCTTTTGCAAAATGAGGTTGCGGCTCATGCGGATATGGTGATGTGTCATTTGGGCGGTGACAGAATTATAATAGACGAATTTCAGACGGAGCTGTCGGATTTGCTGACCCGTGAGGGCTTCGATGTAATAAAAGATACTTCCCCAAAAGAAAAATATCCCGATGACATAAAATTTAACGCCTGTGTCTGCGGAAAATATCTTTTCGGAAAAAAGAAAAATCTGTCTGCCGTTCTGCTTAATGCAGCGGAAAAGCAGGGGCTGACTGTGATTGGCATTCCGCAGGGCTATGCCAGATGCTCCGTGTGTGTCGTTAACGAAAACGCCATAATAACGGACGACAAGTCAATTGATGAAGCATGCCGCAGAATCGGAATTGATACGCTGTTTATTTCAAAGGGCGATATTTATCTGAGTGACACTCATTACGGCTTTATCGGCGGATGCTCCGGGAGATTGTCGCAAAAAACGGTCGCTTTTACGGGTGCTCTTTCAACTCACCGTGACGGAGACAGAATAAAGGCGTTTCTCGCGAAATATAATATGTCCGCCTTGGAGCTGACCGGCGGCAGGCTTATTGATATCGGCGGAATTCTGCCGCTTAAGGAGAAAAAGAAAAATGAAATATAACCTTGGAATTGACATTGGCGGCACAAAATGCGCCGTGACACTCGGTCGGGATTATATCCCCGAAAATCCCGAGGAGCTAATCCTTGCGAAGAAAAAATTCGCGACGGATGTAAAAAGAGGATGGCGTAAGGTTGTCGATGAGCTTATTTTGACGGCGGACGCAATTTTGTCCGAAAATAATATTGCAAAAAGCGATATTCTCGGTATCGGCATAAGCTGCGGAGGCCCTCTCGATAGCAAAAACGGCATAATAAAATGTCCGCCAAACCTCCCGGACTGGGACAATGTCCGTATAACCGAGATTTTTGAAAATCACTTCGGTGCAAGAACGGTTCTGCAGAATGACGCAAACGCCTGTGCTGTGGCTGAATGGAAATTCGGCTCCGGGAAGGGAAAAGAAAATGTCATTTTTCTCACCTTCGGCACGGGCATGGGTGCGGGGCTTATATTAAACGGCAGGCTCTATTCCGGCGCGAGTGATCTGGCGGGTGAAGTCGGGCATATTCGTCTGAGTGACGACGGTCCCGAGGGCTACGGCAAGCACGGCTCGTTTGAAGGCTATTGCTCGGGCGGCGGTATTGTCAACCTCGCGAAAATTATATTAAATAAGTCCGACGAACAGTCTGTCTTAAGAGACCCGGGCGAGGAGCTGTCTGCCAAATCAATAGCGATTGCGGCAAAAAACGGCGACGGTGTTGCCAAAGAAATTTACCGTGAATGTGCCGTTCATCTGGGGCAGGGGCTTGCGATTCTGATTGACATATTAAACCCCGAAGCGATTGTTATCGGCAGTATCTATACCCGTGACAGAGCATTGTTTGATGACATTATAAAAGATGTAATAAAAAAGGAAGCGTTGCCCGGCGCGGCCGATGCGTGTGAAATTCTCCCTGGGAAGCTTAACGAATATCTTGGGGATGTGGCGGCACTATCATTGTTGTTCTGAGTCAGTGGCCAGTGGCCGGTGGTCAGTGGTCAGTGGTCGCGGAAGACGCTGTGCGTTTTGGATTTTAAAGATTCGCTAACTGTTAGTTTACTGATTTTAAATTAAAGTCTTAAATCGCGAAGCTTTTATAAATCAAGTCCGTAGGACTTCTTTGCTTTATGTTTGTCGGACCGCTGTTGTCGGTCCTCATTAGTCGCCACGCCAAAAATCATTCACCGGATGATTTTTGTCTGCGATATTGTTAATTGTTAATTGTTCATCTTCCGTTCTTTGCTTGAATTTTTGTGTAGAGGAGAGCTGAATTATGAAATCAACAGAAATTTTCAGACAGCTGTATAAGACATACCCCGCATTGAAGGTATGCAAAAACGAAATAAACGAGGCATATAAGCTTCTTTATAAATGCGCGAAGAAAAAAGCTACTGTTCTGTGCTGCGGAAACGGCGGTTCTGCGGCTGACAGTGAGCATATTGTCGGCGAGCTTATGAAGGGCTTTAATCTTAAAAGACCGCTTACTGCCGAGCAAAAAGAATTGTTTGCGTCTCTGCCCGGAGGAAAAGAAATGGCAGAAAAGCTTCAGCAGGGGATAAGAGCAATTTCTCTTGTCAGCCAGTCGGGAATTATATCGGCATTCGCTAATGATGTTGACCCCGCCCTTGTTTTCGCACAGCAGGTTTTTGCCTATGTCGAGAAAAAAGAGGATGTCTTGATTGCGTTAAGCACCTCCGGCAATTCTCAGAATATTGTAAACGCCGTTATTGCGTCAAAAGCGGCGAATATTCACAGCATAGCGATAACGGGCGAAAAAGACAGCAAATTGTCGGAATTAAGCGAAGTTACAATCCGTCTCCCGGCACACACGCCGTTTGAAGTGCAGGAGTTGACCTTGCCGGTGTATCACGCACTTTGCGCGGCGGTGGAAAAAGAGCTCTTTTTAAGTTAGCAAGGAGCAAGGAGCAGTGAAGAGCTTCGCCAAGTGTGGAGTGTGAAGAGTAAACTGTACCCATAAAATTGTACACTCCAATTTCAGTGTTTTGCATGACGTCCCCTGTTTCCGG
>CAVFUV010000138.1:2445-5964 GCA_963625735.1 bacterium | reverse complement strand
TTCCTCAGTTCCCCGACCCCCGATCCCTGACCCCCGACCCCTTTTTTTTGCCTTTTTGTTGTTGATTATCCATTATCAGTTGTTTTGTGATTAAGGAGAGAATAATGACCGAATTTACCCATTTACATATACATACCGAATATTCACTGCTTGACGGCTCGTGCAGAATAAAGCCGCTTATCAAGCGTGTCAAGGAGCTCGGCATGCACTCAATCGCCATGACCGATCACGGCGTTATGTACGGTGCCGTCGACTTCTATAAAGCCTGCCACGAAGCGGGCATAAACGGCATAATCGGATGTGAGGTATACGTCGCCCAGCGTACGAGATTTGACAAGGTGCACGGGCTTGACAGTGAGCGTTACCATCTTGTTCTGCTGTGCGAAAACGACACCGGCTATCATAACCTGATAAAAATGGTTTCAAGTGCATGGACGGAAGGCTTCTACACAAAGCCCAGAGTTGACAAAGAGCTGCTCGAAAAATACCATGAGGGGCTTATATGCCTCTCCGCCTGTCTTGCCGGTGAAATTCCGCAGGCTTTTCTCAATAATGACTACGAAAAGGCTAAAGAAACCGCGCTGTGGTACCGGAATGTTTTCGGCAAAGACAATTATTTTCTCGAGATACAGGACCACGGACTTGACGAACAGAAGCGTACAAATCCGCAGATTATAAAGCTTGCGCACGAGCTCGGCATCGGTCTTGTTGTCACAAACGACGCACATTACATAAACAAAGAGGATGCCGAAATTCAGAAAATTCTTGTCTGCATCGCCACAAAACACACAATCGACGAAGACACCGGCATGGGCTTTTCCACCGATGAATTTTATGTAAAATCCGGTGATGAAATGGCGGCGCTGTTCCCCGAAGTGCCCGAAGCCGTCGAAAATACAAATAAAATCGCAGCACGCTGTCACTTTGAATTTGAGTTTGGCAACACAAAGCTGCCGTTCTTTGAAGTCCCCAACAATCAGGACCATTTCGAGTTTTTCCGTGATATGTGCTACAACGGCATGGTCAAGCGCTACGGCAAAGACTATCCGCAGGAATATATGGACCGTCTTAACTATGAGCTCGGAATTATTCATCAGATGGGCTTTATAGACTACTTCCTGATAGTATGGGATTACATAAACTATGCGAAATCCGTCGGCATCCCCGTCGGCCCCGGGCGTGGCTCGGGTGCGGGTTCCATTGCCGCTTTCACATGCGGAATTACCGATATCGACCCCATGCGTTACTCCTTGCTGTTCGAACGTTTCTTAAACCCCGAACGAGTCAGCATGCCCGACTTTGATATCGACTTCTGTTACGAGCGTCGCCCCGAGGTTATCGAGTATGTTGTACGCAGATACGGTGCCGACCACGTGTCGCAGATTGCGACTTTCGGTACTCTGGCGGCAAAGGGAGCCGTGCGAGATGTCGGCAAGGTACTGGGAATGTCCGTGTCCGAGGTTGCGGCGGTTACAAAAGAAATCCCGCAGGAGCTCGGCATGACCATACAGAAGGCTCTTGAAACAAACCAGGAGCTTAAAAAGATGTATGACGGCAGTCCGATGATTAAAAAGGTCATTGATACGTCAATCAAAATCGAGGGTATGCCCCGAAACACCGGCATGCACGCGGCAGGCGTTGTTATATGCGACAAGCCCGTTGACGAGTATGTGCCTCTGTTTAAGAGCGGCGACTCCGTTGTTACGCAGTATTATAAAGGCTGGGTCGAAAAGCTCGGACTTCTCAAAATGGACTTTCTGGGACTTCGTACTCTGACCGTTATTGCGGACGCCGAAAAGATGATCCGCAAAAAAGACCCGAATTTCTCAATTGAAACAATAGACGTTGACGATCAGGAAGTATATAAAATGCTCGGCGAAGGCGGCACCTTCGGCGTGTTCCAGTGCGAATCCGGCGGCATACGCGCGCTTATGATTAACATGCAGCCGCATAACCTCGAAGATATCATAGCTGTTATCGCCCTTTATCGTCCCGGTCCCATGGACTTCATTCCGACATATCTTAAAAACAGACAGGACCCCGAGCATATTCATTATCACTGCCCCGAGCTTAAGCATATTCTTGACGTTACATACGGCACAATAGTCTATCAGGAGCAGGTTATGCAGATTTTCCAGGATCTTGCGGGCTATTCTCTGGGCGCCGCCGACATGGTTCGTCGTGCGGTTGCCAAAAAACAGCCCGAAGAGCTTGAAGCGAACCGCAAATATTTCCTCTACGGCTCCGACGGAAACGACGGCGGCAGAAAGTGCGACGGCTGTCTTAAACGAGGCATAAGCGAAGAAGCCGCAAACGCGATTTTCGACGATATGGCATCGTTTGCGTCATACGCCTTCAACAAATCCCACTCGGCGGCATACGCTCTTGTCACATACCGCACGGCATGGCTTCGCAGATATTATCCGCAGGAATTTATGGCGGCCATGCTTACCAGTGTACTTGATAACACCGACAAGGTCGTAGGGTACATAAATGAGTGCCAGACGGGGCTCGGCTTTCAGGTTCTGCCCCCGAGCGTCAACGAATCCGAAGAAAAATTCACCGTTGTCGGCGACAATGTCCGTTTCGGTCTGCTCGCAATCAAAAACCTCGGCAGCGGCATAATACAGGTTATTCTCAAAGAGCGAGAAGAAGGCGGCCCGTACACAAGCTTCAATGAATTCTGTCAGCGCTGCTATGGCAAGGAGCTTAACAAGCGTGCACTCGAAAACCTTATAAAGAGCGGCGCGTGCGACTGCTTCGGGCTTAACAGAAATCAGATGCTCCTGATGATAGATGAAATTCTTTTATCGCTCGAAAACGACAAAAAGAGCAAAATCGAAGGGCAGATAGGTCTTTTCGACTTCGGCTCGGCACTTGCTAAATCGGTTGAAATCAAGGCACCCGATGTTCCCGAAATGCCCGAAAAAGAAAAGCTGATGAACGAAAAGCTCACAACGGGTCTTTATATGTCCGGTCACCCCATGGCGGAGCATATGAGACTGTCGAATCTGTTGCATTCCGCTAAAACGTCCGACCTTTCGGCGTCGTCCCTCGATGACCCCGATTCCCCTTATCAGAACAATGACAGAATACGCATACTCTGCATTCTGTCAACGGTCCGCAAAAAGATTACCAAGAACAATACAACAATGGCGTTTCTGACAATTCAGGATGTCTACGGCTCAATTGACGTGCTTGTATTCCCCAAAACCTACGACAAGTGCGGCAAGTACTTCATCGAAGACGAAATTGTTCTTATGAACGCAAGACTGTCACTCAGTGACGACGAAGTGCCGAAGCTTCTCTGTGAGGATGTTGTTCCGCTTGCCGAAATTCCGGATGATGAGGCCGTTCTTGAAAACTACAAGCTCCCCGAAAGGGACTTCAAGACAAGAAAGAGCGCGTTCTCGACCTTCCACCCCGATATTCCGCCCGAAGACGATTCTTCCGCTCCGCCGGACGATCTCGATATTGCGTATGCCCCCGCAGCCCCCGCAGCCCCCGCTCCCAAAAAAG
>CAVFUV010000138.1:0-2239 GCA_963625735.1 bacterium | reverse complement strand
AATCAAAGCAGGGTGTATTTCTTAAGGTGTCTTCAAGAAATGCGGATGAAACCGAAAAAGCCAAAAAGATGTGCAAAATCTTCCCGGGCAAAATTCCCGTATATCTCTATTATAATGATGAAAAAAAATACGATTTCGCGACAAATCTGTTTATAGAGAACAACCCCAATCTTATAAAGGGACTCAAAAAACTTCTGTCCGAGCCTAATGTTGTTGTTAAAATTTAATTAAGCAGGTTGATTTTCTCAAAATTTTTATTGACAACGGCACTTTAACACTTTATTATAATTAAGTATATTCAGATAAAACGGAGGACAAATATATGAAGACCATTGGTGTTTTAACTAGCGGCGGCGACGCTCCCGGAATGAATGCCGCCATAAGAGCGGTTGTAAGAACAGGCTGTGAAAACGGCGTCAGAGTTCTCGGTATCCGTCGCGGCTACGCGGGACTTATGGAGAATGATATGTACGAGATGAATATCAGAAGCGTTTCCGATATAATTCATCGCGGCGGCACAATACTCTATTCCGCAAGAAGCAAGACTTTCTGCACAGAAGAGGGCATGCAGCAGGCAATTAAGGTCTGCCGTCAGAACGAAATGGAAGGCATTGTCGTCATCGGCGGCGACGGCTCATTCAGAGGCGCAAGAGACTTAAGTGTCAGAGGCGTAAACTGCGTCGGCATCCCCGGCACAATCGACAACGATATTGCATGCTGTGACTATACAATAGGCTATGACACCTGCCTTAACACCATTCAGGAAATGGTTGACAGAATAAGAGATACAAGCGAATCACATGACCGCTGCACGGTTGTTGAGGTTATGGGTCGCAGAGCGGGCTATCTCGCGCTCAATGCCGGCATCGCAGTCGGCGCTACCGCTATTCTTATTCCCGAAATCGATTTTGACGTTCAGAAGGACATTATCGACAGAATGAAGAGAACTCAGGCCACAGGCAAACGCCACTTCATCATAATAGTTGCCGAAGGCGTAAAAGACAAGCTCGCCGAAAAAGGCATTGACGGTGTCGACGGTCTTGCAAAGGCGATTGAAGCACAGCTCGGTGTTGAGAGCCGTGCATGTGTTCTCGGTCACGTTCAGCGCGGCGGTTCACCCACGGTAAAAGACCGTGTTGCCGCAAGCCGCATGGGTTCACGTGCCGCACATCTTATCCTTGACGGTATAGGCAACCGTGTTGTCGGCATGCAGAAGAACGAAATCGTTGACTATGATATAGTTGAGGCACTCGAGATGAAGAAGCATATCGATCTTGACCTCTACAATATCGCCATGGAAATTTCCATATAAGAATTTAAGCTTAATATCACGGGACGCCTGCAAGGGCGTCTCTTTGATTTTACGCTATGCGTAAAATCAGTGATCAGTATTCAGTGGTCAGTGATCAGTGGCCACCGGTCATTTGCAGTACACATAAATTTTTGTAAAGGTATAAGCCATGAACGAATATTACCCAAAATTTTATTACAGCTCCGCCTGTCTTATGAGTGTGTGTCCCGATACCTGCTGCGCAAAGTGGGAGATTGTGCTCAGTGATGCGGATGTGTCGTTTTTGCAGTCGCATAAAATGTATGGCAGACAGGGGTCGGATTTTATCATGACAGATACAGACAGCGACAGGTGCTTAAAGCTCAAAGACAGACGCTGTCCGTTTCTGAACCGTGAAAATCTGTGCGATCTGCGTCTTGCGTATTCTTATGAAAATACGCCCGAGGTGTGCCGGCTTCATCCGCTTTTTGTTGAGGAATATGACGGCTTTACCGAAAAATGCCCGTCGCTGTCATGCCCCGCGGTCGCAAGGGAAGTCTATAACTCCGGTTTTTGTCCGGATGTATACCCGACACCGGTTTATGACGGTGACGACACACTGCTATCCGTGCTAATCGCATCAAGAAGCTTTTTGCTCTCAACAGATTTGTCGAAGTATGATATTGACACCGTTTTAAGCGGCTTATTGCGTCTTTCGCTTTTTGCAACAGACAATGACTGTTCAAACTGCTCATCCGATGATTATAAAAAAGCTTTTACTGAGCATGAAAACGAGCTTGATGATATAGAATGTTATGTGTCGGATATAAAACAGCTGATTTTGACTAAAAGCGAAATTCTCGAAGAAGACTGGCGAAAGGCTCTGTCCGCTCCCGAAAAAATCGACAGAAATCCGATCGATAAAAATCAGATTATCGCTTTTATCCGTTATCTTGTCTATCGTTACTG
>CAVFUV010000137.1:0-5966 GCA_963625735.1 bacterium | reverse complement strand
ATCTGTTCCGTAAAAACAACGGGGTAGTCCGTGCATAAAGTGAGATCTGCAAGATAACTCGATATCCGTGAACATAGCTCCATTGACTTTGCGAAATTATCCGCTTTCCACATTTCCTTTTCAAGAATGGCATAAAGAGCATTCAGAATTTTCTTCTGGTTGGGGTCGACTGCAAGCGGATTGACTATAACTTCAACCCTTTTTGAGGCTTTAATCGGTTCGAAGTTTTCATAAATTCCGCAATCCGCTTCATCATCCTCAGTCAGTATCATCAGATCCGTCAGCATCTGCGTAAATGCCTTCTGATTTTCGACAACAAGTACGCCCGGGTGATTTTCATCAAACACAAGCGGTCCGTCTATTTCTTTGTGACAGAAATTCACAGAATCACCAGTCTTTCATCAGAAGTGAGCACCTCGGAGGAGGATTCACCTACGACGTACTCTATACTGTTATATTGTTTTTCGGTTATTATAAGCATCTGAACAAGACCATCAGCCGGTTTTTCTTTTATAACGGCACTTTTTATGGCTTCTGCGTTTGAAGCGTTCAGTGCAATTTTGCTGTAAACCGATTCTTGCATCATAACAAATCCGGATTTGACAAGATAATTTCGAAATCGTCTGTATTCTCTCAGTTCCGGTTTTGTTGTGACAGGCAAATCAAAAAATACTATAACTCTCATAAATCTGTAACTCATAATGTATAAAATTTAATACTTGCTCCCTCTTCGCCGTTAAGAACTGCAATAACACTCTTGCAATATATTTTTATTGCATTCTGAAGATACTGACGCCTGCCGTCTATTGTGACTTCAAGGTTAAGCAGTTTTAACAGCTGTGTCTTCTCTTCCTTGTCGAATTTCTGCGGTTTCATTTTGACAACCTCACGATCAACAATCGGTCTGAAAGGTTCCATAAGATCGGATGACAGATTGAAATGATTATACAGATTGTCATGGAACACGCCGAGCTGTGTAAGATATCCTGCGTTGCATATTTCTCGACTGAAAGCGGAAGACAGGAGAGAGTATCCGTAATTCAACGCAGAATTTATATCCGACGGTGTATTTCTTGTAAAATCAAGTCCGAACAGAGCGTTGAAATATACCTTGGCGGCGTGACCCTCTCGGTTGGAGCTGTCGCCGGGGAGAATTTCTCCGAGATACTTTTCCAGAAGCTCCGCACGGGGATTATCAAGATCCTTCAGATGCAGCATCTGATTACGGATTTTTTCTCGAACGATGTCCGTCCACACCTGTTCCTTCGCCGTATCCGTCCATGCCATCTGCATCTTGATTTTAAGACTCGAATCATAACTGCCGTGATGAGGTATAAGCTCACAGCACGGATTGCGTTTTTCGTCACTGAAGACAACCTTTATCTTTTGTTTCACAAGCTCGTTTATAAGACTTCCCGTAATTGAAACGGCTGTACTCTCAATTATAACGGTTGCTATTTCATCTAGGTTGATTCTTGTTGTTTTTGCCTGTCTTATTACCATGTGCCCGAGTGACAGGTCAAGTTTCGCATTCTCTCGGACAACTACCGTACGCCAGCTCATAATGTATTAAGCTTGACTTCTTTTGTGAAGAAGCCGGTGACGGATTGGTGGATGATTGAGACAGGGACTTTGTCGTCGAGGTTTTTGCTGAGTTTCATTGCTCCTGCATGAGCAACGCCTTTAAGTAAGCTTAAATCAGAAAGAACCGGATTGCACTGGAAGAAGTGTAATACCTCGGCAAGCAGTCTGACCTGATCTTCCGAAGAAAGTTCTGTAAACATCTCTCTTTTCTCTGCAAGAAATTTTCCCTGAAGTGAAAGACGCTTAGAGTAAATTCCTTCGGTAAGAAGCTTTGTGAAGTAATCGTAAAGTTCGAGATTTTCTTCTTTTGTAAGCTTGTCAAACTTCGGAATGATTGTAAGTACCTGCTTTTTCTCGTTGCATTTTTTCAGATATTCACTGATATTTTTCAGATACTTTTCTTGTTCCGGTGTTGTTCGGAGTTCTGCCGCAGTACGGGCTATAAGACTGTTTCCGGTACGTCCTGCTAATCTGATAGGATATCCATCCCAGTTAAACAATGTACCAATCTTTATCTCGGGTATAAGAATCTCAATGCTGTCAACACCGAGCTGTGCTTTGAGATAGTCGCAAAGTGCCTCCGGATTTTGCTTGAATTCGTTTGCCCTGTAAAGCGGTACGGATTCAATGGACTTCTGGCGTTTTTTTGTCTTTTTGCCTGTTTCATAGGCGACAAGAACAAAGTATGAGCCTGCAATTTTGTTATATCCGCCGTAACGGCTGATGCTTAGCTCCGGATTGTTCTTAATGGGATCATTCTTAACGGGAAGCTGACCCAAGCCCTTTCTGACAGGCTGCAAATCAAACAACGCACCGTGTGCTTCATGTGTGTAACGTGTCACCATGGGCGTGTTTTTGGCCATACGCTCCCTGACGGTCTTAATGCTGCCTTTTTCGCCCTTTGACCATATAACACGCTCGCCCTTGTAGGTATCAAGCTTTTTGAAAAGAGTTTCAACCTTAATGCTGTACGGCCGGCGTGTTTTAATAAAGTTTATCGGGCTTTTTGTAAACTTTTCATTATATACATTGCCAACGACCATATTAAGGTATGCGTCCTTCGCGTGATGGAAGTCGTTTGCGTCACGGCTCTTTCTGAAATCGAACTCCTGACGAAATTCCGACGCAAGTCCCGCTTTTACATATACAATTTCCGTGTCGGGCAGCAGCTTTTTAAGAAGCTCGGCAACCGCTTTTGTTGACTGTCTTGTTTCCACAAGCTGACGGTTAATAAAGCCTGCAAGCTCTTCATCGGAAAAGCCAGTGTTGCGTGTAAGACGCATATATTTTTCTTTGCTTATAAGCTCTTTAGCGTAGAGCATCTTCCACAGCTGAGGCTGACGCATTGATGAAGGAACGGGATAGTCATTCTCTTTTGTTCTGTTGAGCATGCTCTTGACCAGAACTCTGTTGTCTAAGCTGTCATCCTTTACTTTTGAACGGGGATAAATATGTTCTATATCATAGTATTTGTTGCTGTTGGTGTCCAACAAAAGCTTACTAAGGTCGATTTTTTCACCGCTGTACATGCATCTGCCCATCTGTGTATAATAAAGATAAAGCTTATCACTGCGGAATTTGTCTTCGGGAATGGCTTCAATTTCCTCTATCCATTCACGCACATCGTCCTTGCATGCTTTGTACAGAGCCAGCAGACGGTCTTTTCTTGAAACGGTGCGTGCGTTCTTTTGGTCTGCCGTCGCGCCTCTCGCCATTTCAATAAATACCTTTTTTGGGTCGTGTCCCATAATCTTGCGGATTTCTCTTACTATAAGAAGTGTCTGCCATATGGAACGCTTGATAGCAGGGGAGACATACAGACCCTTTACAAGGCTGTCATAGCTGAAGCCGAGCTGTTTTGCGTCTCTTGATTCATTAAATTCCGCAATTGCTTCGCCGAATTTATATGCACTGCCGAGCAGCATCATAAGATTGTCATTAGTCTCCCACAGCATATCCATAATATTTTCGCATTCGCCGGTTGCGGGGTCGGTAATATACAGCCCCGTAAGAAGCTTTTCGGAAAGTCTGCCCCAGCCGGCAAGCTTAAGATTGCACAGCTTTTTAACCGTGCCTTCGTCCGCGTCCTCGCCGAGTATGCCGACAATACGCCTTTTGAGCATCTTCTGACTGTCGCCCGATACCGTTAGCACGAAAATCAGCTTTTCAATTGTCGCTTCGTCTATATCCGTGCTGCTTCTCAAGAAAATGCCCTTGATTTTAAGGTACGGCGCCATGCTCGACTTGAAGTCGCCGTCAATGCCGGATATGTCCTCTTTTTTCACCTTAGCGCCGTCAACACCGCCGACACCTATGGCATTGAGATAATTAACAAGCTTTTTGTTTGTGATTTTGCCGCCGTCACCCGAAAGGAAAAGCTCATTGAATATTCTCTGTTTCAGCTCGACAGAAATTTTGTTGCCGCCGATTCTGAGATTGTTAAGCTCATTAAGGCACATATATTTCAGGTAGAGCACCGAATTTTGCGGCAGAACATCCTCACCGATAAGATAAGTGCAGGTTGATGTCATTCTGCCGATGAATCTGTCTTCGCATTTCTGCTCGTCGACAACCTCTTCAAAATTCCACGGCAAAACGGGAGTGTCTGTCTTTTTGACAATCCAGCAAAAGCCCTTGTCTTTGTGGGCGTCGTTAAGCGGTCCGACATAATAGGGGATGCGGAAGGTCAGAAGCTTCTTTATCTTCTCGTTCGGTGTATAGCCGTTTTCATCCTTTATGTTAAGGAACGGATAGAACTTCTGCATGTTTGCGAGAATTCTGTCAAGCTCCTGCAAATGGACCTGATAGGGAATAAGGCTGTTTTCTTTTGACACCTGTTTCGGGAGCAGTTTTTCGGCTTCAAGCTCATTAAAAAGATACATTACATCGCTGTCGGTGTCCTTCTTATCCCAGACATTTCCGAGCTTCTTTTTAAGAAAATCATAAAAATCGTCTTTTGTGCTTCTGTTTTTATTTGATGTGCCGATATATGCAACATAATTGCACTCAACATCTTCGTTTCTGAAAACAAGCGAATATTTTTCGGGTGCGTATTCACGGACAACCTTTTTTAAGAGACTGAGCTCTTTGCGGTGCTTATCATACTGCTCTATTTTCATAGCGGACAGCGTTTTGCCTTCGGGGAGTATTCTCGAAAACAGCGCCCATGCATAGACTTCATATGCGCTCTTAATAAGATAGAAACGCTCATCGTCCAGTTTTTCTTCATAGCTTGAGTCAAGCTCATCAATTGCCTTGTCCTTGAAGCCGATGCTCTTAAGCTCGTCAAGCTCCTCATCGTCAAAAAGCTTGCTCATAGATACCTTTTCACCTGACAGCAGCTTTGCGATAAGCTTAAGGCAGTCCGCCTGCTCCTTCTGTGTCTTATCTAAGTCACGGCAAAGAATAGCCTGAATTGCTTTAGAAAGATCGGAGGTTCTGCCGTTAAAGTTAAGCAGTGCGTCTTTTACTTCATTTTCATAATTTACAATATCCTTGATTTCAAGTTCGTTTTCGATGCAGTCGCAAAGCTGAATCCATACATTCGAAAACATACGTGTTTCCTCAAGCGGCTGACCCTCATACAGAAAATGTCCGCGATGCTTTATGATATGGGCGACGGCAAGATAAACAAGTCTTATGTCAGGCTTTTCGGTGCAGTTCATAAGATAATCTCGCAGATGATAGATTGTGGGGAATGCGTTGTGATAATCTTTATCTGTGAAGTCACTGTCATGGAACAGCGAATCCGTGCCGTCAACCGTCTTGTCAACCTCCCAATAACGGCTCTCATTGAGTCTGTGGAAGAATAAATCGTCAACGGATGTTATCTCGCTGTCGAAAATTTCCTGCAAAAGCTTAAGACGCCACTTCCTGCGATCCGTGCGGCGGCGTGCGCTTCGGCTTGTTCTTCTGTCAACTGCCGCCCGGCCATTTTCGAAAAGACGAACACCCCACAGGTCCTTGCCGCTCTTTTTAACTACCGTATAGTCGGGTCTTGCAACTGCCCAGCCGACGGAATCCGTGCCGCCGTCAAGACCGATATAATATTCATCTGAATTTGCATTTGCGATTGTAATTTCTTTTGAGTTTTCCACTTGACAATTCCTCCGATATGTGATATAGTTGTGACAATTCCCAAGGGTTTGACCACTATAAGGAATTATACTACGAGTTCAAATACAATTTTTTCAAATCGTCCGTTTCGGACCCTCACAGTGTGAGAAAATCGAATGTCGCTTTATGCGGCTTCTTTTTTTTGCTATGAACCCTTTGTTGAGTTCATTTTAACATTACAGTTATTCTATTGCAATAATAATATTTATAAAAATGCCCGTTTTGCCATATTAAGTCCAATATATCGGACTTATAAACTATAACTA
>CAVFUV010000136.1:0-5972 GCA_963625735.1 bacterium | reverse complement strand
CGCAAGATAATATTTCTTTTCACCTGCGAGAGATGATTTTGACTTCATATCAAATCGTTTGCATTCATATATTATTTTTGCATCGACAAGTGCTTTTATGTATCGGTCAAGTGTAGTGCGTTTTATTGACATTCCGTCGCCCTCAAGAGTTTTTTGAATTCTTGAAATGCTTACGGTCGAACCGTAGTTGTTTATTATAAAATCTCTTAATTTTATAAAGGCTTCTCTGTTGTTAAGCTTTACCTTGCTTTTTATGTCTTTTTCGAATATTTCTCCTATTACCGATTTTACATATGTTCTTTTGTCGGCAAGGGAGTCATATTGAATGGCAAGAGGAAAGCCGCCTTCGAGCAGATAATTATTAAGTTCTATCATCAGATTGGCATTTACCGGTTTGTTATAGAACTTTTTTATTTCAATGTATTCCTCAAAACTGAGCGGATACATTTCAAATTCAATATATCTTCCCGTCAGCTTTGTGGCAAGCTCGCCGCTTAACAGATAAGAATTTGAACCGGTTATGAATATCGAAAACTCTCCGTCCCCGCGATAGGCGTTAATGACTTCTTCAAAATTTTTTACATTCTGAATTTCATCAATAAAAACATATTTAATGCCGTCTGCTGTTGACTTTTCAGTCAGAAGCTCGTCAAGATCGTCGTCTGACTTGATTTTTCTGTACTCTCTGCTGTCCAAATCCAAAAAGATTATATTTTCTTCTTTTACACCTCGACCGACAAGCTCATCAACGATTGTTTTCATAAGTGACGATTTGCCGCATCTTCTTACGCCTGTTATGACCTTTATAATTTCCGTGCTATCATAAAACGATCTGATTTTGCTCAGATAGTTTTCTCTTTTGAACAGTACCATTCTTTTCACCTCACAGCTATTATATAAAAATCTTTAAAAAAAATCAAGTTAAGGGGACAACTTTTGCAATTTTTTCAAAAAATGTCCCCTTAACTCTTATTTTTTTACCGGTTTTGCAGTTTCACAACAGCTCACAATCCACGAAGCTTTATAATTTAAGTCCGTAGGACTTCCTCGGTTCCCCGGCCCCCGACCCCCGGACCCCGGTCCCTAATTTCAATTGCTAACTGCTAATTGCTCATTAACCTGTATTCTCCCGCATTCACCGTCCTCTTTTCCCCTCCCGGCAGCACAATCTCCGCCGTGCAGTTTGCCGGTATGGTTATTTTATAGGCGTAACCGCTGTCGGTTTTCTCCCATTCCGAAATCACTTCGCCGAATACGCTTTTGTATCTCGCTTTGGCGAATGTGAATTTTCCGCCGGGGGTTGGCTTTATTACAAAGTGATTTTCGCCGTCAACGTTAATTCCGCACATTGTCGAAAACAGCCACTCGCAGACGGCACCCTTTGAATAGTGATTAAGCGACGCTATGCCGCCCTGTGCCGCTGTACCTTCCCATGACTCCCATATTGTCGTCGCCCCCGTTTTTGTCATAAACAGCCATCCGGGCATTTCTTCGTTTTCAAGAAGTCTGTAAGCGTATTCAACATCAATATCCTTAAGCACGTCAAGAATAAGCGGAGTTGACAGAAATCCCGTCCCGAGCCGCCAACCGTAATTGTCAAGTGCCTTTATAAGCCGCTTTTTCGCAAATTCCGTCTGCTCGGCGTTAAGCAACCCGAACGCGAGTGGCCGCACAAGCTTTGACTGTCTGTCGGTGTCAAGAGAGTATTTTTTTGTCCCGACAAGCTGAGAATAGCCCTTTCTCGTTTTTACGGAGTATTTTTTATAACGCTTGGCGTCATCCGTTTTGCCTAAAGTTTCGGCAATCTCTGTCATGCATTCGAGCATATAGACAATATATGCCGTTGTTTCTTCCGGATGAGGCGTTATGAAATCCGATACCGCAAACGGCTTTACGTCCGCAGGCTCTGCCCACTCGCCGTATGACTGACCGAAGTTTGAGATACTCCCGGTGTATTTTATGTTTATGCCCGTCGGCAGCGCAGTGGGATAGATTTTTCCGAGCGTTCCGATTTTGTACTCGGCATATTTTTTCATGTTTTCATAAAATTTTTCGAGAACTTTTTTATCGCCGTACTTTTTATAGAGTCTGTACGGAATAAGCACGCCCGCGTCACTCCAGCCGGGCGAGCCGTCCATTGCGGTCATATAGAAGTCAACGCCGCCCTTGGGGGCAATCTGACGAAAACAGCCGTTTTTCTTTTGCTCGTCGCATAGGTCACGCTCGAATTTTTCCGCAAACGTAATATAATCAAAAAGATAGCTTGCCGAATTTATGAAAATCTGCGCGTCGCCCGTCCAGCCGTGGCGTTCACGTGTGGGGCAGTCTGTCGGCAGGTCTGTGCTGTTCGATTTTGTCGACCACTTTGTCGCCGTTACAAATCTGTTAAGAAGCTCGTTTGACGACTCGAAAAAGCCCGTCTCCTCCATTTCGGAGTATACCGCAATCGCCGTGAAGTCCTCGGCGGTTACGTTTATATCCGTGTCGATTTCCATATACCTGAACCCGAAAATCGCAAAACTCGTTTTATATTCGTTTATGCCGCCCTTACATATGTATTCGATTTTCTGAAGCGGCGTTGTGATTTTTTTATTTGAACACTGAATATTCTTAAGTGTCAGCTCTGCGTCCTTGTCGAGCATCTCGCCGAAACGCAGGGCTATTTTCTGCCCTTTTTCGGCGTTTATCTTAAATGAAACATACCCCGCGATATTCTGACCGAAGTCTATAATCTTTTTGCCGGAGGGGGCGACGCTCATTTTGCCCTTAAACGTCTCTTTTTCGGCAATAGGCACATTATTCGAAGCAGTCGGATAAACCGAGTGTGATGTTATTTTTGCTCTGCCATTAAAACCGGGCACTCTGTTCGCATCGACAATTTCACCGTCCTTGTTGTCGGCAAACAGTATCGCACCGTCATCTGACCAATGCCATGTGTCATCCGTAATAATCGTCTCAACTGTGCCGTCGGTGTAGGTTATCTCAAGCTGTGCCAGAAGCTTTGTTTCGGTGCCGTACTGATTTTTAAGTCCCCACGCACCGCATGAGCCTCTGTACCAGCCGTCGGCGAGGTCTATGCGAACCGTGTTGTGTGTCTTTATAAGTGCCGTTATATCATAGGTCTGATACTGCACACGTCTGTTATAGTCCGTGACACCGGGGGCGAGAGGCATCGACACCTTTTCGCCGTTTATGTACGCCGCGTAAATTCCGCACGCCGTGGCATACAGCCTTGCCGATTTTATGTTTTCTTTCGCCGTGAACTCTTTTTTAAAGCAGTCAACGGGGTAGCGATTGTGCCTGTCAACGGTGTAGTCGCCCGTAATCCATCTTGCGGCAAAATCGCCTTTTCTTTTAAGACCCGTCTCAAAAAACGCTCTTTCGCAGAAGTCCCCGGCAATGTCATTTTCGTCCCACAGGCGAACGCTCCAGTAAATTCCCGTTCTTGAAATAATATTGAGCGGATAGACAAAACGCATTGAGCCGGACATTATTTTGCCGCTGTCGAAAATAAGTCTGCCGTCAACATCAAAGGCATTTATTTCAAATGCCGTCTGCGTTATGCCGTCTTCGCAGTTCCACATAAGTCTCGGGTTTTCCGTGTCAAGCCCGAGCGGATTTACAAGATATTCCGTTTTAAGATTAATCGCTCTCATTTTTATTTTCCTTCTCTTTTCTCGCCTTTATTTCAGCCTGTTCTTTGTCTATATTCTTTTCAACGTTCAAAAAAGCGAGAATGACAATAAGTATAATCGCCGTTATGGTTTCAAGTCCCACGAACGTAAATGTAATGGCACTCTTTGTCGCGGCACTCTGAACGGCTGCCACAGTCTCTCCGTTTATAAGTGACGGGGCTATATAGCCGCTCTTTGACAGGATAAGATTGAACAGTCCCGTTACGATGCCGACACTTGTCACTGCAATAATATTGTATACGGACATTGCGATGCCGTCGCATCTGAACCCGTGCTTCCATTCGAGGTGGTCAAGCACATCCGCAAACAGTGCCATAAAGACATAGGAGCAGGGAAGTCCGCCGATATTCTTTATAAACTGCCCTATAAGCACAACAACCATATTTGTCGGACAGATCCAGCATATCGCGCTGCCGAGGGAATACAGCACAAATCCCGCAAGTGTCAGATTTCTCTTGCCGAATTTTTTCGCGAGCGGCCATACTATGAAAATGCCGATGCCCATGGGAATGCCGCCTATAACCGACAGCATCGTCTGTGTCTTGCCGTCGTTGTATGTACCCAGTACATAGTTGCTGTAATATACAAGCCCCAGGTTCTTAAACTGCGAACCGACGGTGTATATAAGAAAATACAGAAGTATAAGCAGCATGTATTTATCTGTGAAAATCGCCTTGAGCAGATTTTTATAAGGCACGGTTTCGGTTTTTACCGTGTCCTTGTCTTCAAGTGTTACACGCTCTTTTGTGAAATAATATTCCATTACCGTCAGCGGCAGAGCGAGGCACGACAGAATCCCCATTGTGATTATCCACTTTGATTTGTCAACGCCCAGCATCGGCATAATGACCATGGGGAATACAAGTGCCACAAGAATACCGCTCATCATTATGGTTGAAATCTGATTGAACACCGAAAGACTGCCCCTCTCTTTCGTGTCTCTTGTTGAGAGCGGCACCATAAGATTATGGCTCATATTATATATTGTATAGGCGAACGAATAGAACAGGTTATATGACAGCATGACCCATATTACCTGCACCGTTTGGTTGCTCTCGGGTACGGTGAAAAGCAGAATGCCCGTAACGAGAAGAAGGGGAGCTGACAGCAGCAGCCACGGTCTTGCCTTGCCCTGCGCGGTTTTTGTGCGGTCGATTATGTAGCCCATTATCACGTTTGTAATTGCGTCGATAATTTTCGAGATAATCGGGAATATGGTCAGAAAAGCCCCGCCCCATATTGTGGTCAGATTCAATACGTCCGTGTAATAGACGTTAAGATAGGTCGCAAGAACTGCGTTTAACAGCAGTGCTCCCGCGGGGCCTAAAAGATAACCGAGCCATTTTTCTTTCGCCGTTACATTGTCGTTTCTTATTTTGCTTTCAAAAAACGGCGAGCTTAATTTGTTTGACATACATTTTGCTCCTTTCGCAATAAAGATTTGCCTTGACAAATCCGTACTGTTTGTTTATGCTTTTATTATAGCAACACTGTGTTGATTTAACAATCATCAGTTTGTATAATAACGGTTATAAGACCGACATAAATATAATAAAGTGACGGGATAATATGAATACGGAAAATAATCAGCGTTCGAGACTTTCTAAAATGCTTCTCAAAAATGCACTAATGGATCTGTTAAAAGAAAAAGGCTCCGTCGCAAAAATCTCGGTAAGGGAGCTTTGCGACAGGGCACAGCTTAACCGTTCCACATTTTATGCCCACTATAACGAGCCGAATGATCTTCTCTCGGAAATAGAAAACGAGCTGCTCGCTGCTACCGAAGAGCATCTTAAAAAGATAGGTGCGGAGACACTCGCCGGCATAAATAACGTAAACGGCTATATTCTGTCATTCTTAAGATACATAAAACAGCATGACAAGCAGTTTCGCACGCTTTTAATCGACAGCGCGGACCCCGAGTTTCGCTCACGCTTTATGCAGCAGTCGATTATTCAGTTTGTCAATAATCTTCGCATCGAGCTTCCGAAGGAGCTTGAACAGTATATTCTGTCATTCATATTAAACGGCAGCACCGGTGTCATAATTCAGTGGATGCGTTCAGACTACGCCGCAAGCGAAAAAGATATAGTTAACCTTCTTTTTGCCGTCAACAAAGGGGCACTCTCAAACCTTGACGGCAGAATGCAGTGATAAAAGAGGATTTTATATTTATGAATTACAACAAAAAAACAGACGAAATATGGCGGCAGTGTGAGCCGTACATCCGCAAACTGTGTGCCTATAAGCTGAAGAGCACGCCGGATTATATTGACG
>CAVFUV010000135.1:0-5983 GCA_963625735.1 bacterium | reverse complement strand
GAACCCACCGAATAAAACACACGGGCAGAATAAACAGCGCAGGTGATATATTATGATTCTGGCAAGGAAAAATATTATATCCCGCACAAGAAAAAACACTGCCGTTTTTGAGGGACTTAACAGATATTCGACCGCCGGTATCGGTTCATTTTACGATATGCTCAATCTGTCGTCCGATTCGTATCCGTCAATTGCATCAAGACAGAAAAGAGCGGTACTTAAAACAAAATCATCCCCTTACGGCTCGATTGTTCTGACCGATGACACCATAACGGCGGCGGCAACGGTTAACGGAAAGCTTATTATCGCCACAGAAACGGGGCTGTATCGATACAAAAAGCCTATTGCCGAAAACTGTCTTGACAGCACCGTATCCGTGCGGCAGATAATCCCATTCGGCAGAAACTTCTTTGTGAGCCCCGACGGCATTTACGCCGAATTTGCCGACGACGGCTACAAAATTACAAGCTGTGCCGTAAAAAACACTGCCGAGAAAGCGAGTGTCACGCCGTGTTATTATTCGGGTGAAGAAATATCGGCCGATACGGTGACTGCCCTGCCCGACACCGCAGACGAAAACACAGCCGTAATTCTCACATCCGACGGCAAATCTTATCTGTACACTTATTCTTCCGCTTCGTGGAGCATGGGCGACAGGGTATATTCCCGATTTGCCGCCGAAAATATCGGAAATTCACTCTGTGACGGTGACAGCGTCGTTCTCAAAAATTACTCCGACGAGAATACAATTTATAAGATTGTAAAAGTCGATGAAAACAGCCTTATAATCGATGCCCCGTTTTCGGGTGTGTCCGCTCTCGAAAATTTCACAGTGGAACGCTATTTCCCCTGCCTCGATTTCGCCGTTGAATGCTCCGGCAGAATTTGGGGATGCAGGTGCGGCAAAAACCGACTCGGCGAAACCGTAAACGAGATATATGCCTGTTCGCTCGGCAATGTGCTCGACTGGAATACCTTTGAAAACGTGTCAACCGATTCTTATGTCTGTTCGCTCGGCTGCCCCGGGGAGTTTACCGGTGCGGCGGTGCTTGACGGCAGGCCCGTGTTCTTTAAGTCCGACACCGTTATTACGGTCGGCGGCGATGTTCCGCAAAGCTTTACCGTTACTTCCGTTCCGGCAAGAGGAGTGCAGAAGGGCGCATATCGAAGCATTGTAAATCTCGGTGAAAAGCTTTATTACAAAACGCTTGTCGGCATAGCGGAATTTGACGGCGTGACCGTCAGGATAATCTCCGACAAATTAAGCCCCGCACATTTTGTGTCGGGCGCGGCAGGGGAGGCGGACGGCAAATACAGAATTGTGCTGACCGATAATAGCGGCAGAAGGCGGCTGTATGTCTATGATACGCATCTGTCCGTATGGCACACCGAAGACGATGACGAAAACGCCGAATTTTTCGTAAGCTCCGACGGCTGTCTTTACGGCGTATGCAGGGTGGCGGAAGTGACACTGCCGACCGCAAGTGTAAATACCTACAATATTATCGCATATGATACAGTCTGTGCGGACGTGTCGTTTTTTGACGGGGAAGACATGTATTTTGAAGAAGAAAGCGATGTCCTGTTTTCGACGGTTACAAACGAGCAGACGGTGTCTGACGGCACATGGATTGTCCGCCGCATAATTCTCTTTGCCGAAAAGCCCGGCGGCACTTATCTCAATATCGGAATATCCTGCGACGGCAGTGACGGATTTTCGGAGATTTTTCACACGGACAAGCCCCTTAAAAGCACCATAGGCATTGCCGTTAACACGCCGAGATGCTCTTCTTTCAGGCTTAAGCTTGAAGGGAGCGGCGATATAAAAATAAAATCCGTCGGCATAATTTCCGAAAAAACAGGGGAGGTGAACCGTATTGGTTGACAGTAATTCAAAAATCGAAAAAATCTACGCGGTGCTTCTGAAGCTCCTTCACGAAAACTCGGAAATAAGAAGCGAATTAAAAGCAGTGCAGTCAAAATTAAACGAGGTGAAATCAGTTGAAGAAAAAGCAAAGCGATAACGAAAATTACAGCATCGACACCGCAAAAACGCAGTCCGACAATGCCTATCTTGTAAAAAAGGAGCTGCTCGACGGCATTATAAACGACACGTCGTCCGACGCTCTCCCCGGGGCGGATAAGCTCTATAACGAGTACCGTTCGGCGTATGAAAAGCAGGCGTCCCTTGCGTCAAAAAACGCCTACGGTCTGGCGGCGGCAAACACAGGCGGCTATTCGTCCTCATACGCTTTATCGGCGGCGGGCGCGGCATATGACAAATATATGTCACAGCTGTCCGAGGATTTGCCGGAGCTTGCCGAGAGTGCATCGACTCTTAAGAAAAACGAGAGGCAGGCACTTCTTGATGCATACAGTCTTGCGGCGGACAATGACGACACGCTCTATTCCCGTTACCGTGACACAGTGTCCGATGAACAGAAAAATCGCACGGCGAACGAGGACGAGCTTGAAAACTCCCGTGCGTTTGCCCTCAAGGCGGCAGAAAAAGGGGACTATACGTTTCTTAACGATCTCGGTGTCGACACGTCATATCTCGAGTACAGCGATCTTCTTGACGATGCCGTAACGCTTGCCGGGCAAAGCGACTATTCCGCTCTTGAATCACTCGGTGTCGATGTAACGGGGCTTCGAGAAAAGGATAAGCTTAATTTAGCTCTGTCACTCGCGAAATACGGCGACTACTCTCTTTTAGGTGATTTTTCGTCCAATATTTCCGCCGCGAAAGAAAAGATTAACTTCACCGTGCAGAAGGGAGCCGAGGCGGCATACGAGAGCGGAGGCAAAGCCGCACTCGAGGGCTTCCTTGACAGACAGGTAAATTACGGACAGATTACCGAAAACGGCAAAAAGCAGATACTGAAAGCGATTGCGGGTTGATTCGCCGATTAAAGCGGTGTACAATGGACAAAAGGAGATGATTTTATATGGAAATCGCGAAAATAAATATCGGGTTTAACACGGGTGAGCATATGTACCGCACGCTTAATATAAGCGTTGACGACGCACTCATACAGCATGAAATAAGGCTCGCTTTTATAACGCCCAAAGGCAGACACTTTTTAAGCGACACACTGACACTCGAAAATGGCAATGCACGATATGCCGTTCCCTCGGCGCTTCTTGACGGGGCGGGCAGACTTTACGTGCAGGTTATAGCGTACACAAAGGGTGAATTTGCCGCAAAGAGTGAAATTGTATGTTTTTATGTCGATAAGTCGCTTGATATATGGAACGAGCTCTCGGCTGACGCAGACGGACTTTTTGCCGAGGATATTGCCGACAGGCTCACCGATATAGAAAAAACGGTTGCGAATATGAATTCAGCTGCCGTAAAATATGTCAATGTCAAAACGGATTCTGTGCCGTTTAAGGGCAAGATATGCAATGTTCTCGGCGACAGTCAGACGGAGGTCAATCAGCACAAGACCAAAATTTATCACGACCGGTTAAAGGAGCTTCTGGGACTGTCCGCAGTCAATAACTACGGTCTCAGCGGCTCGACAATCGCCAAAAAGAGCGCAACCGACACCACGGCTATATCCGAACGGTACAAAAATATGCCCGATGCCGATCTGATTATAGTTATGGGCGGCGTGAATGACGTGTGGTTCAGTTCTGCTATGGGCACATTCGGTGACACCGATGCCACAACATTCTACGGCGGCATGGAACAGCTCTGCTCGGGGCTTATATCAAAATACCCCGGCAAGACAATAATTTTCATAACACCGACGGAGCAGGACAACGAGAGCTGCACTTCATCCTGCACCACGGGGCTTACAGCGACCGATTTCGCCGAAGCCATGAAAAAGGTGTGCGCAAAATACGCGATTCCGGTGTATGACGCAAATACACTTGTCGGAATTTACCCGAAAAACGCCGAACAGCGAAAGCTTTACACAACAGACGGCGTTCATCTTAACGATACGGCAAACGAGCGTCTCGGCAGAGCGGTTTATAAATTCATAGTGTCAATGTATATGGGTGACGAAACCGCTGTCGATACCGATTCCGGTACGGACACAGGTGCGGACACAGGTACAGATACAGGTACGGATACAGGTACGGACACAGGTACGGATACAGGTACGGATACAGGTACGGACACAGGTACGGACACGGGTACTGACACCGACACGGATACAGACTCCGACATAGGAGACGACGGTTATGAAGGCTTATACTGTCATGTCGCAAAGTGCTTTGACAGTACCGGACTTGTTCATCTGACAATGACTGTTAAGGTTGATGACGACATAAAGAAAGGCACAGAAATCACATGGGATCTTGAAGGCTCTGAGACAAATAAAATGGTATCCTGCTCACATAATGGCATTAATGTCGGAGTTTTTGAATCGGATACATATGAAGCCGATGACGGTGTGTTTGGTGCGCAGATCGCAACTTGCTATGATTGGGCTCAGACGGTTACGGACGACGGCAAACTTACTGTGAATAATGTTACTCAGACACTGTCCGCAACACCTTCCTCACAGTACCTTAAAGTGCCTGTTGCTCTTTATGGCGAGGCCGGTTCTTCGTTCAAGATTGACAAGCTCCGTCTGTACGCGAACGGTGTCGAAAAGCAGATAATAAAATGCGGTGCGTTCTTTACCGAAACAAAAGCCCTTATCTATTTCAGCAAATACAGCACGACGGAGGAATAAGATGGGTGATATTACGGTTGATATGCTGTCCGATATCGCAAACATTATAATAAAATCCGCCGCTGTCATAACGGCTGTCGGTGTAATCTTAGGTGTCATAACGGCTCTTTACGGCAGAGTGACGGAGCAGAAAAGAAAAAACAGTCTTTACGAAAATCAGATAAAATCCATAAAAGAAGAGAATACGCTTATTGTGTTCGCTCTGTCTGCCTGTCTTGACGGTTTAGAACAGCTTGGGGCAAATCACACGGTGCCCCTTGCAAAAGACAGGCTTGACAGATACATAAATAAGCAGGCTCACAGGTGAAAGGAGAAAAAACAACGAAGAAAATCTATATTGACCCCGGTCACGGCGGGGATAATCCCGGTGCAACATATAAGAGCAGAAAAGAGAGTGTCGATGTCTGTAATATGGCTCTTAAAGTCAAAGAGCTGCTCGAAAAGCAGAACGGAATTTCCGTAAAGCTAAGCAGAACGGCTGACACCGACCCCGCACTTACGGCAAGAACAAATGAAGCGAATAACTGGGGTGCGGACTACTTTTTAAGCATTCACCGCAACACCTTCTATCCCAACAAGGCAACGGGAATTGAAGCTTGGGTAATTTCAACCGCCGACACAGACGGCAAAGCGGTAAACAAGGCAAAAACGCTTGTTGACGGTATTTGCACCGTCACGGGGCTTAAAAACAGAGGTGTAAAAAAGGGTGCGCCGAGCTATACCGACTATGCCGTCAACAGATATTCGAAGGCGTATTCGTGCCTTCTCGAACTCGGCTTTGTCGATAACGACACCGATAACAGCCGGTGGGATATGTGTTTTGACGAGATGGCGCAGAGCATAGCGAAATCACTCTGTGAAATTGTCGGCGTGAAGTATGTCGAACAATTTGCTGTCGGTGATGTTGACGGCGACGGCACAGTGAGTGTAAACGATGCTCGCACTGCCTTAAGAGCGGCCGTAAAGCTTGAGACACTTTCGGACGAGCAGAAGAAAAGAGCGGACACCGATAACAGCGGCGAAATAGATGTGACGGACGCAAGAGCCATCCTCAGAAAAGCCGTCGGACTTGATAACCGAAAAGGAGATAATTTATGACTATGACAAAAGAGAACATTAAAAAGTGGTTCGCGGCGGCAGGCATCAGAGCCCTCAAAACAATGGCACAGACGGCAGTGGCAACCGTCGGCACATCGGCTGTCGTGCTCGATGACGTAAACTGGCTTATGGTCGGCAGTGCCTCGCTTCTTGCGGCTGTGCTGTCGATGCTGACGAGCGTGGCGGGATTGCCG
>CAVFUV010000134.1:0-6088 GCA_963625735.1 bacterium | reverse complement strand
GCTTAGCACTGTATAAGTGTGGAGTGTGGAGAGTGGAGTGTGGAGTTGCTCCGCAAGAGGCGAAGCTATATGATATAAGGCACATTGTGCCTTCCTTAGCTCCCCCCCGGTCCCCGGCCCCTTATGCAAATTGCTTAACGCACGCAAAGTTCTCACAAACACTCATTTTGTTGATTCAGGGAAGGAAAATAATGAAGGACAAAAAAGTAATCATATACGCCGCCGTTGCCGCTATTGCGGTAGTGGCTGTTGTTGTTTGCTCGCATTTCGCGAAGGGCAAAAATACAAACGGCACGGGGGAGACCGCCAAAACCGCCGAAACAATGGCGGATTATGCCGTCCCGGGCGGACAAAAAGAAGAAATCGAAGAAACCGAGCCCGAGGCTACCGTTCCCGAGACAACCATTGAGACAATAACCGAAAAGGTGACAGAGCCTAAGACCACAGAACCGAAAACAACCGAGCCCAAAACCACAATTCCGACTACAACAACTCCCGTGACCGAGGCCGTTGAAAACAGCGTCAAGGACGGCACATACGGTACAACATCAAAGGGTTACAGCATCGTCGTCAAAAACGGCATTACATACATCGGCGGAATTATGGTCGTAAACAAGACATATTCCGTACCGTCATCATACGCGCCGGGCGGACTGGTGTCCGAGTGTTCATCGGCGTTTGACAAGATGAAGTCTGCGGCAGCCGCTGAGGGACTTGACCTCTATGTCGCATCCGGCTACCGTTCATATTCACTTCAGAAAAGTCTTTATTCCCGTTATTGCAACCGTGACGGACAGGCGGCGGCAGACAGATATTCCGCACGTCCCGGTCACTCCGAGCATCAGACGGGCTATGCGATAGATCTTAACACAATCGCATATTCCTTTGCTGACACGGCAGAGGGCAAATGGGTTGCGGCGAACTGCTATAAATACGGTTTTATTCTCCGCTATCCCGAGGACAAAGAAACCCAGACCGGCTACCGCTATGAGCCGTGGCATATTCGCTATGTCGGCACGGCACTCGCAAAGGAAATTTATGACAGCGGACTGTGTTTGGAGGAGTTCTTTGGGATTACTTCGGTATATAATAATTAGCAGTTAGCATGTGCAATTAACAATGAATGAGTGGTCAGTGTGGAGAGTGGAGAGTGGAGTGTGGAGTTGCTCCGCATGAGGTGAAGCTATATAAATCCAAGGTACGCAGTGCCTTCCTTAGCCACCGGATACCGGCCACCGGATACTGACCACTAAAAAAATAAAAAAAGTTCTTGACAAGCCGCAGATTATGTGATAAACTCTTTCTTGCTTGAGAGATAACACTTTCATTCAGTCGGTGTCTATAACACTGAGGTTCCACCCGTTCCCATCCCGAACACGGTAGTTAAGCTCATCTGTGCCGAAAATACTTAGCGGGCAGCTGCTTGGGAAGATAGGTCGTCGCCGACATTAAACGCATCCTTTTTGGGTGCGTTTTTCTTTGCCCCAAAACGCAATTTGTCTAAATCCGTTCTTGACAAACCGTTTTTCGGATGATATAATTTTAACCGTTGCAATATGCTGGTGTGGCTCAATGGCAGAGCAGCTCATTCGTAATGAGCAGGTTGATGGTTCGATTCCGTTCACCAGCTCCAGAGGTCGGGGTTAGTTAATCCCGGCTTTTTTTGTTTTTCCTGAAAAAGCTTCGGACTGAAATCCCCGAAAATCTCCGATTGAAATTTCCGAATTTTTCGGGTTGAAAATGCCGAAAGTCTCCGATTACACTTGAAATACTCCCGGTTTTTTCTTATAATTACTGATATAGAAAGAGAGTGATGTCCTTAATGAAAAATCTTTCAAAGCTTATCTTAACCGCAATTTTAGCCGCGCTTACATTTGTCTTTGCCGCCGTCACCGCGGGGGCTGAGATTTATTCGCTGTCTGTTGACGGTTATTCCGACAAAAACACGGGCTTTACCGTAAGGTGGCAGGACGGCACAAACAATACATATAATCTCTATATTCCGTCGACCGCCGAGGACGATGTCTGCGTGAGGTATGTCGCCGACGGCGTTGTAAAGGTTGACGGCAAAATATTGTCCGACGGCGCTAAGACCGATATTTTCAGAAACGAGGGTACGTATACTCTTGTTGACGGCACGGACACATATAAACTCAATGTCTGTCGCATGACCCTGCCGACCGTATTTGTGGCCACAAACGGCTCGAAAACGCCCGAAGGCATGACAACTCTTGAATGGCTCAAGCTCAGCAAAGAGAATAAAGATAAAGACGGTACTATCGCCATTGTCGATAATGACGAAGACAAAACCGTGCAGTATTCCGGAAAGCTCAGTCAGATAAAAGGCAGGGGCAATTCCACCTGGTCAAAATACTCCAAAAAGCCGTTTAACATCAAGCTCGACAAAAAAGCGTCGATTTTCGGAATGGACAAAAACAAGTCGTGGTGTCTGCTCGCGAACTGCGGCGATCTGTCGCTCTCACGAAATATCCTTGCGTATAATCTCGCAAATGAAATGGAAATTCCGTATACGTCGGAGCAGTATTCCGTTGATTTTTATATAGACGGCGAATTTCAGGGCGTGTATACAATCTGCGAAAAGGTTGAAGTCAACAAGGGCAGAATCGATATAACCGACCTTGAGGCGGCAAATGAGGAGGCAAACCCCGATATCGATATTGAAGACTGCAAAAGAAACTGCTCAAACGGCAATCTCAATACCAACACGGCGGGATTTTATAAGTGGGTTGATATCCCGAATGACCCCGAGGATATAACGGGCGGCTATGTTCTCGAAACCGAAATTCAGAGCCGTTTTGCCAATGAAATATCGGGCTTTGTCACGTCAAGGGGCGTGTGCATTGTCATTAAATCCCCCGAGTACGCTTCAAAAGCCGAGGTTGAATATATCCGGGATGTCTATCAGAAATTCGAGGACGCCGTCTATAATGAATACGGCTGCAACGAAAACAATCATTATTCGGAGCTGTGCGATGTCGAGTCGCTTGTAAAAATGTATATCGCAAATGACCTGTGCCTTAATCAGGATGCCGGCAACACAAGCTTCTATCTTGTAAAGGATGCCGACAAGACGGACGAAGAGGGTAACGTGACGCAGTCAAAATTTGTCGCTGGGCCGCTGTGGGACTATGACAACAGTCTTGCCAACATGAACGATGTCACGAACAGATGGCTCGGCTCTAAAAACTATGTTTACGATGACCCAAAATCCACATGGGTGCGTGACGATCTGTATTATTTTCCGACCGGCACAATAGCAAATCTTCTGCACAGACTCTATGACTTTAAGGATTTTGAGGAAGCCGTAAACAGTTATTACAGCGAAAACCACGAAGCATGGGTAATCAATATGCTCGAAACGGCAAGCACCCTTCAGACGCAGTTAAAGCATGACGCGATTTTAGACGGCATAAAGTGGAACAGATTCCGGACAAAGAACGCGTTGACGGTGGAGCAGAAGAGAAATTCGGAGTTTGACAAGCTTCGGTCGTTTATTTCCGCCCGTGACGCATTTTTAACGGAATATTACGCACAGGATCATTCCGTCTCGGTCAGAACCGCCGACACAAGAACATTTACGCAGAAGCTTTTCGATCTGCTCAAATCATTCATAAAAAGCGTTTTTGCCTACATTAAAAATTCGGGCTTCCTGAACAGAGAGACGGAGACCGAGACGCAGACCGAGACGTGGATTGAGACGGAAACACAGATCGAAACAACCGTTCCAGACGAGTATTCATCCGAAATTGTGACTTCCGAGCAGACAACCGCCGAAATCGAGACCTCCGAGCAGTCAACCGAAGCCGAAACGGCAGAGCAGACAATCGAAGAAACTTCCGCTTCATCTGAATACAACACCGACGAAATCACATCCGCCGAATTGCAATACGATATTTAATCAAAACTTATCTTTCGCGACCTGCCTGCCGTCAGGCAGGAGCTATATAATCCAAGTCCGCAGGACTTCCTTATTTTTCCCGACCCCCGGCCCCTGACCTCCGGCCCCTTATTTTTAGGTTTCCCGACCCGCATTATTATTTATTATTTATCTGTCGACATTCATCCCATTGTGTGCTAAAATATCATAAAAAAAGGAGTGCGCATTTTATGAAAAGATTTTCAAAAATCCTTTTTACGGCTCTGACCGCTGCTCTTATGGCGGTGCTTGCGTGTGTCGCGGCAGAGGCCGAAATCACGTCATTTTCCGTTAACGGCTATTCCGATAAAAACACATCGTTCACGGTAAGATGGCAGGATTATTCCGACGGCACATACAATCTTTATGTTCCGTCAACAGCCGACAGTGAGCTTACGGTACACTATGTCGCCGACGGCAAAATTACCGTAAACGGCACAGCTATTGCCGACGGACAGAAAACAGGTGTTTTCGCCGAGGAAGGCATATATACACTTACCGACAATTCGGGCAGTGTCAGGCTTAATGTGTATCGCATGACGCTTCCGACCGTGTTTATCGCTACAGGCGGCAAAAGCACACCCGACGGCATGACAACTCTTGAATGGCTCAAGCTCAGCAAAGAGAACAAAGATAAAGACGGCACTATCGCCATTGTCGATAATGACTCCGACAAAACCGTGCAGTATTCCGGAAAGCTCAGTCAGATAAAGGGCAGGGGCAACTCCACATGGGACTATGACAAGCGTCCGTTTAACATAAAGCTTGACAAAAAGGCCAAGATTTTCGACATGGAAAAGAACAAGTCGTGGTGCCTGCTCGCGAACTATCTCGATCACTCGCTTGTCAGAAATACTCTCGCTTATAACATGGGAAACGAGATGGGTATTAAATATACCACAACTCAGACCTCCGTCAACTTCTATATCGACGGCGAATATCAGGGCGTTTACAACATCTGCGAAAAGGTTGAGATAAACGACGGCAGAATTGAGATAACCGACCTTGAAGAAGCAAACGAAGCGGCAAACCCGGATATTGATATTGAGGAATGTGCCCGTAATTGCTCAAACGGCAATATCAATTCAAATACGGCGGGCTTTTATAAATGGGTTGACATTCCCAATGACCCCGAGGATATAACGGGCGGCTACGTGCTCGAAACGGAGCTTGAGGAACGCTTCAAGTATGAAGTGTCGGGCTTTGTAACGGACAGGGGCGTGTGCGTTGTCATAAAATACCCCGAGTACGCTTCAAAAGCCGAGGTTGAGTATATAAGAGACGTTTATCAGAAGTTTGAGGATGCAGTGTACAACAAATACGGCACAAACGGCACGGATTATTATACAGATCTTGTCGATATGGATTCCATGGTAAAAATGTATATCGCAAATGATTTTCTGTTGGGGCTTGACTCATCCGTTACGAGCTTCTATTTCACAAAGGATGCGGATACGCGTGATGAGAACGGAAATATAATCGAAAAATCAAAGCTTGTTGCCGCTCCGCTGTGGGATTTCGATAACTCGCTCGGAAATACGGTGCTTTCGGAGTCACGCGTAATAGGTACAAAAACATACAGATTTGATGACCCGAATTCAACGTGGATTCGTGACGGACTCTATCATCTCCCCGACAGAACGACAATACCGCATATGCTCCACAGACTTTATGACCATAAGGATTTTGAGGAAGCAGTAAACGAGTATTGGCAGGCCAATCACGAGGAGCTGATAAACAATATGCTTACCCTCTCGACAGAGCTCCAAGATACTCTGTCGCACGACAGCATTGTCGACGGTATAAAGTGGAACAGCTTCAAGACAAAAGACACAGCCGGGGTCACCGAAAAACGTGCCGAGGAATTTGAAAATCTGCGTTCGTTTATAACCGAAAGAGACGCTTTTCTGACGCAGTATTACACCGAGGATAATTCCGAAAGCGTAGACGGCGGCACCTTTGTCGAAAGGGTTATGGCTTTGCTTAAGCCGATTCTTGAGAAGATTATGGAGATGCTTAAGAAGTTAGTAAGGAGCAAGGCACAATTAGCAATTAGCAATTAGCAATTAGCAATGGAAAAGTGGCCGGTGGTCAGTATCCGGTGGCCAGTGTCGCAGACAAAAATCATTCACCGGATGATTTTTGTCTGTT
>CAVFUV010000133.1:0-6111 GCA_963625735.1 bacterium | reverse complement strand
GGGAAACAAGGAAGTCCTGCGGACTTGAATTTATAAAGCTTCGCAGAGGCTGAAATGAATAAAAAAATAAGGGCTGTATGCAGGTACAGTCCTTTTTTTGTTGCGGAAAGGAGGAGCAAACGGACTTTGCTCCGACGCAGGCCCCGAGTGAGCCAAATTTGTTCAGCCGCACCCCGATGCGGCTTAACAAATGAAGGCGAATGAGGGGCCCCGCCCGGAGGCGGTACCCGGATGCCCGGCAAAAAAATCTGCATATTTAAAAAAGCTTACTGAACGGGCATTCGGGTGCCCCGACGGGCGGCCCGGCTCGCCGGTACGGCCAAGCTCGGCACCGCAGAAAAAGCCCACCTCTTGCGATAGCCTATAATCCAAGACACGCAGTGTCTTCCGAAATTATGCATTATGCATTCTGCATTTTGCATTTTCACTGCTCCTTGCTCCTTGCTCACTGTCATTGTTCATTGCTAATTGCTAATTGCCAATTGTTTCGTAACCAGTGCTTCATACGCTCCATTCAGCTTCATCAGCTCTTCATGCGTGCCGATTTCCTTAATTTCTCCGGCATCTATGACTGCGATTCTGTCGGCATTTTTGACCGTTGACAGTCTGTGCGCGATAACAATTGTTGTGCGGCCCGTTGACAGTTTTTCAAATGTGCTCTGAATTTTGGCTTCGGTCACGCTGTCAAGAGCGGATGTCGCTTCATCCAGAATCAGAATCGGCGGATTTTTCAGAAAAATTCGTGCAATTGAAATACGCTGTTTCTGCCCGCCCGAGAGAAGCACTCCCCTCTCGCCGACATTTGTCTCAAAACCGTCCGGCATTGCCATAATGTCATCGTAAATTTCAGCCGCTTTTGCCGCCTTAATTATTTCTTCCATGGTGGCGTCCGTCTTGCCGTAGCGAATATTTTCGGCGATGGTATCCGCAAAAAGAAAAACATCCTGTGAAACAACGCCGATATTTCGGTGCAGTGACTCCTGCGTCACACTCCGTACATCATATCCGTCAATTTCGATGCTGCCGTCACTCACATCATAAAATCGGGGGATAAGGCGTCCGAGTGTTGTCTTGCCGCCGCCCGACGACCCGACAAACGCTATCATTTCACCGGGGTTTATTGACATTGAAATATGATTTAATATTCTTTTTTCCGTACGATAATTAAACGAAACATCGTTAACATCAATTCTGCCCTTTACATCGGTCAGTTCCTTTGCGTCCTCGGCATCCTTAAGTGTCGGTTCGGTTCGCATCAGTTCAACAAAACGGTGAAGTCCCGCCGTGCCGTTCGCAATCAGCTCTGCCGAAGTTGCCAGTTTTCTGACCGGAGAAACAAATGTCGCGACATAAAGACTGAATGTAATCAGGTCAATGGTATTGAGCCTGTCCTTCATAATAAGCGCGCCGCCGACCGCAATCACGACAGCGGACATGGAGGAAAGGAAAAATTCCATAACGGCATTGAATTTTCCCATTGCCTTATAGTAACCGTATTTTGCGTTGCGGTAGCTTACATTCGCATGGTCAAATTTTTTCAGCTCCGTTTCTTCATTCGCAAATTCCTTGGCGGTGCGAATCCCCGACAGCCCCGATTCAAAATCGGCATTTATTGACGCCGTCGTCTTTTTTACATTACGGGAGGTGTTTCTCATCGCACTCCTGTAATGCAGTACAGCTGTCAGAAATATCGGAAGCATAACGGCAATCACAAGTGCCAGACGCCACTGTATCCGAAACATCACAATCAGCGCGCCGATTATTGTCACGGTCGAGATAAAAATATCCTCCGGGCCGTGGTGCGCAAGCTCGGTAATATCAAACAGATCGGATGTAAGTCGGCTCATCAGCCGGCCGACACGGTTATTGTCAAAATAGTCATAACCGAGAGTCTGCATATGGCGAAACAGGTCACGCCTTATATCCGTCTCAACTCGGATGCCGAAAATATGTCCCCAATTTACGATTACATAAGAAAAGACCGATCTCAGAACATATCCGACAAACGCCGCAATCATAATCGCCCAAAATGTCCCCCATTTATTCTGCGGAAGCAATGTATACATACACCAACGGGACACCGCCGGAAACGCCAGGTCTATCAACGCAATAGCCAGCGCACAGACCATATCCAGCACAAACAGCCCCATATGCGGTCTGAAATACGACAGAAAAATCCGAAACTCCGACTTATTTCCATACCCTTCCATCACTGCACCTCGTCTCTCCGTTTTCCACACTCCGCACTCACCCCGTGCGAAGCTTTATAATCCAAGTCCGCAGGACTTCCTTAGTCACTGACCACTGCCCACCGGATACTGGTCACTTATTGTTAATTGTCCAAACGCTTCCCCGATACACTCCGCAATCCTCGCCGTCGACGCGGCATACGGCGTATATTTTTCCGCCGCGCACTCTCCGGCTTTTCCGTGAAGATAAGACGCGACAATCATTGCGTCGAAAATCGGCACACCGGACGCACAGAGCGAGGTTATCATTCCGGTCAGGAGATCTCCGCTGCCGCCCCTTGAAAGCGCGGTACTGCCCGACGTATTGACATATACCCGCCCGTCGGGGTCGGCTATAACCGTGTTCACGCCCTTAAGGAGAACGTACACGCCGTATTTTTTCGCGAACATCACGGCGGCTTTTTCCCGGGAATCGTTAATCTGCCCCGGTGTCATACCCATAAGCCTGCCCATTTCACCGGGATGAGGCGTAATCGCAACTGTCGCTTTTGTATTTTTGAGCATATCGGGATTTTTCGCGAGAATGTTTATCCCGTCGGCATCTATAATAAGTGTTCCGGCAAACGTACGCAGAACCGTATCGAGTACAGCCTCTGTGTTTTCGGTAACGCCAAGCCCACACCCGACGGCGGCGGCATCACACCCCGACAGAATTTCAGTTATGCGTTCGCCGTTTCCGGCGGCAACGGTACCGTCAAAAGCGGTTTCAAGCGGTTCGTTTACACACTCCGGGACCGCGTTGCATATTGCGTCACGGCAGACATCCGGATAAATCATACATACAAGCCCCGCTCCGCAGCTTATCGCCCCTTTGGCGGCAAGCACGGCGGCACCCGGCATTTTGTAGCTTCCGGCTATTATCGCCGCTTTGCCGAATGTACCCTTATTGGAGTTAAACGGACGCTCCGGCAGACGTGATTTTATTTCGCTCTCGGTCAGTGTGAAAATTCCCGTATCGGATGAAATATTTATCCCTATCGGAATAACTTCGGTTTTGCCGCACATATCACAAAACGGCTTATAGACATGCTCCCTTTTACAGCAGAGCATAGACAGCGTGACATCAGCCTCAAACGCACCGTCAGCAATTCCGTCAACGGACACACCGGACGGCAGATCAATAGCGATTTTTACGGCTTTTGTATTCTCGGTTAGCTTAAACGCTTCTTTTACGTCTTCGGGCAGTGCTCCCGAAAAGCCGATACCGAAAACGGCATCGACAACAACATCGGCATTCAGAATAGCCTCGGAGCATTTCGATTTATCCCGGCTGTACACAAGAACGGGCAAATCCTTTGACAGCTCGTTTCTGCGGCTCTCGGACAGCGTGTCGGAGGGTTTATCGAACAGCTTTATAACCGTAACAAATTTGCATGCGTTATAAAGATGACGTGCTATAACAAAGCCGTCGCCGCCGTTTTTTCCTTTGCCGACCAGAATTGCGACATTGCGTGCGTTTCGGCAGTTTCTGAGAATGTATTCGGCACAGCCGCGTCCCGCCTTTTCCATCATCTTAAGATAAGACAGACCCGCGCTGTCGGCTTTCGCCTCAACCGAGCGAATCTGTTCGGGCGTTAAAATAAGCATGCACTCACCTCCGAAAAATATACCCTGTAATTTTACCACAACCCCCGAAAATTTACAATAGTTTCACACAATCCGTGACAAAATTATATGATTTATAAGAAACATCTATGACTAAAGAGCAAAAAACAGTTGACTATGCATTCACAATAGATTAAAATAGCTTTAATATTTTTTATTTGGAGGAGTGACATCCAATGGATCTCAGTTCTATCATCGCCGCAAAAGACAAAGCGGCAAAGTATATGGTGAAGGAAATCACTCATATATGCAAGACATTCGAAAAGCGTGAACCCGGTTCAAAGGGCGAGCTTCAGGCAAGTGTGTACATGGCAGATGTTCTTAAAAAGGACTGCGGCTGTGAAAAGGTTGAAATCGAAGAGTTCAAAGAAAATCCCGGCTCATTCTTCGGCTGGATTTACTTTACAATCACATTCGTTCTTGCCGCACTTGCTCTTTTCTTTGTAGGCAAGTCCTGGTCTCTTATTCTCGGCATTATTCTTGTTGTTGCCGGTCTCGCTCTCGGCTTTTTACAGTTCGGCCTTTACAAGAAGGTTGTTGACCCATTCTTCGCCGAAAAGACAGGTCACAACGTAGCAGCCTTCAAAAAATGCAAGGGCGAAACAAAACGCCGTATCATTTTCAACGGTCACATTGACGCCGCATGGGAATGGCCCGTTAACTACTTACTCGGCGGTGTAGGCTTCGAAAGTCACGCAATTATCTGCGGTGTGGGAGCTCTCTATCTTATAGTTATTTCCGCCATAAAGCTCGCAAACCCCGATATAACACCCGTTCTCGGATATATCGCCTGCGTATTCATCCCCTTCTGGTTCGGTCTTTATTTCATGTGGAACAGACACAGAATTGTTGACGGCGCAAACGACAACCTCTCCGGCTGCTACATGGGTATCGCTATTCTTAAGGCTCTTAAGGATGCCGGCATCGAAATGGAAAACACCGAAATCGGCGTTATTCTTACCGGTTCCGAGGAAGCGGGTCTTCGCGGCGCTAAGGCGTGGAGTGAGAAGCACAAGGGCGAGTTTGACGATGTTCCCACTTTCATCTATTCCTATGATACTATTCACGATCCCAAATATCTTATGACCAACTATCGTAACCTTAACGCCACAGTTAAATCCGATGTTGATGTATCCGACCTGTTTATGGAGAGTGCCGAACAGCTCGGCATCCACTGCATTAAGGGTATGGTCCCCCCGCTCGGCGGTGCTACCGATGACGCAGCCTTCTCACAGAATGGCTTCCGTGCGACAGGTATCACAGGTCTCAACCACAAGCTTGAGTCCTATTATCACACTCGCCGCGACTCCTACGACAATATGGACGAGCAGGGTCTTGCGGATTGCTACGCCGTCAGCGTAAAGGTTCTTGAGAACTTCGACAACGGCGCAAAACAGTAAGTTTAATTTTTCAAAAAAAAGCGGTTCACCTAATCGGTGAACCTTTTTTTTAATTAACAATTAAGAATTAAGAATTAACAATTTCGGAAGACACTGCGTGTCTTGGATTATATTGCTTCGCGAAAGATCAATTTCAGGATATTTTTGGGCTTTTACCGTGAATTCAACTTATGAGCTTCGCAAGCGGTGGGCTTTTTAAGCGTTGCCGGGCTTTGCCGTCGGCGGAGCTGAGCCGCTCGTCAGCGCCATTCCTTTACTGAGAACAAAAGACAAGCTTACCGGGGTGCCCGGAAGCCGCATTCCTCGCGGCTGCCCTGCGTTCGCCTTCATTTGTTCTGCTGCCACGGGCAGCATCACAAATTTGACTCACTCCGGGCCTTTGCCGTCATGCCGCTTACGCTTCTGACGGCGGGTGTGCCGCCTCGCTTTCCTCGGCGGCTTTCCGCTCCTCAGCGGCATAGCCGCTTCGTCGCGGCGTGCCCTCGCCTTGCTCGGGCATTACGATCGCTTCGCTCGCCTCATTCATCATTCATTAAAAATTAATACAAACCGCATATTGCAAAAGTGCAAAAGCAAAGAAAAAAACACACCTCCGGGCGTATCACTACCCAAAAGGTGTGCTGAAATGAAGCAAAACAATTATTCAAAAAACGAACTTATTACAAAAAACCAAACTAATTTTTGCTTTGAGAAATATCGGGAAGTATTAAAACCTGCCCCGGATAAACAGTATTCTCATCGTAAATATGATTAACGGCAAGAATTGTCTGCTTGTTGGCAGTATTTAAGAGGTATTATCAGAAGTTACCAGATAATCCAGAATGATACACAGGTAGTACAGAACAAAGCACTTCAGC
>CAVFUV010000132.1:0-6131 GCA_963625735.1 bacterium | reverse complement strand
ATGTATATTATTGTGGATAATATGCACTTCAACCCCGACGAGGTCGTACAAGAAGACATTTATCTTGCAATTCCGACACGTTTTCTGTGTAAAGAAGACTGCAAGGGCCTCTGTCCGATATGCGGAAAAGACTTAAACGAAGGTTCGTGTGACTGCAAAAAGCCCACCGACCCGCGATGGGACGCATTAAAAGATTTATTAAACTGAGAATTACTCATTAGGAGGATAAATAAAATGGCAGTACCTGCAAGAAGAGTTTCCAAGGCAAGAAGAGATAAAAGACGTCAGAATGAATCAAAGGTTGCCATGCCTGCGATCGTAAAGTGCTCAAACTGCGGCGAGTTCAAGAGAGCTCACAGAGTTTGCCCCGTCTGCGGCTATTACAACGGCCGTCAGGTTGTAGTTGTAGAGGACTGATTTAATCGGTCTGTTTCTCAATTGACTTTATCGGCTCAGTAGGTGGAGAAGAAAATGCTTCCCCGCCTTTTTGCTGTTGATTGTATATTTATTCACAGATGTCAGTTAAAATTTTTAAGGTTGACCCCGGCTCACCCTGCGACAAAAAGGGGCTCGAAGCGGGGGATACTCTTGTATCCGTCAACGGAAACGAAATAAACGATGTCCTCGACTACCGTTTTTATACCGAGGGCAAAAAGGTCAAGCTGTGCTATGTAAACTCTGCCGGAAAAGACAGGCACTGTACATTGCACGGCGTTGAGTCATGTGACGACATAGGGCTTGAGTTTGAAACATATCTTATGGACTCTCACCACTCCTGCAAAAACAAGTGTATTTTCTGCTTTATTGATCAGCTCCCCAAAGGGCTTCGAAAATCGCTTTATTTTAAGGATGACGATTCCCGGCTTTCGTTTCTGTTCGGCAACTATATAACGCTTACTAATCTGTCGGAGCATGACATTGAGCGTATAATAAAAATGCACATAAGCCCCATTAACGCTTCGGTTCATACCATGAACCCCGAGCTTCGTGTAAAGATGATGAAAAATCCGCACGCAGGGGAGTGCCTCGGTGTTCTGAAACGCTTTTCGGATGCCGGCATTACCATTAACGCTCAGCTGGTTCTCTGCCCCGGGATAAATGATGGCGATGAGCTCAGATTTTCTCTTAACGAACTCAAAAAGCTCGGCAGTGTCGGCAGTATAGCCGCCGTGCCTGTGGGGCTTACGAAATTCCGAGAGGGGCTTTATCCGCTTCGTAAATATACGCCCGAGGAAGCCAAAAGCGTTATTGATATTTTTGACGAGTTCGGCGAAGAGTGCATAAAAGAAGGGCAGGAGCGGTTTGCTTTTCCGTCAGATGAGTTCTTTCAGCTGGCAAATCTTCCCGTGCCCGATTATGATTATTACGGCGATTTTCCGCAGCTTGAAAACGGCGTAGGCATGATTGCGTCTACCCGTCACGATTTTTATGACGCACTCGAAAACGAAGTAAATGACGGCAGAAAACGCACGTTCGCACTCGCCACGGGCTTTGCGGCTTATCCGCTTATAAAAGAGCTGACGGACGCTTTCTGTGCGAAATTTACGGATACCGACGCTTCTGTTTACCGTGTTGAAAATACGTTTTTCGGCTCGGACGTTACGGTTGCGGGGCTTCTTACGGGGCATGTGCTGTCCGAGGAGCTTAAAAAAGTCGGATTTAACTGTGATACGCTTTTTCTCCCTTCTGTTATGTTCAAGAGCCGTGACGAACAGATTTTTCTTGATGACATGACAAAGGAACAGCTTGAAAACGAGCTTAATACACATATCGTAATCTGCCCGTGTGACGGATACGGTATGTTTGATACTTTTTTGAATTTATAAACGGAGGTGTTTTTATGGCAAAACCGATTGTTGCCATTGTCGGCAGACCGAATGTCGGAAAGTCCACGCTTTTCAACAAGCTCTGCGGCAAGCGTCTGTCAATTGTTGACGACACTCCCGGCGTTACACGTGACCGTATTTATGCGGATTGCGAGTGGCTCGACAGACATTTTTTGATTGTTGATACGGGCGGCATTGAGCCGTATTCCGATGATATTATTCTCTCGCAGATGCGCCGTCAGGCTCAGACGGCTATTGACAGTGCCGACGCCATCATTTTTGTCTGCGACATAAAAACAGGCATTGTCGCAACGGATGCCGAGGTCGCCGCAATGCTTATAAAAAGCGGCAAGCCCATTATTCTTTGCGTAAATAAGTGCGACTCATTGGGTGCGCCTCCCGCGGATTTCTATGAGTTTTATAACCTCGGTCTCGGTGACCCCATTGCTGTATCATCCGTTCACGGTCACGGTACGGGCGACCTTTTAGACGAAGTAATAAAGCATCTGCCTTCAGATGAACCCGAAAACGAGAATGATGATTTTGTGCGTGTCGCAGTTATAGGCAAGCCGAATGTAGGCAAATCATCTCTTGTAAACGCTCTGTGCGGTGAAGAGCGTATGCTGGTGTCAAACATAGCCGGCACGACACGTGACGCCACCGACACAGCCGTAACAAACAAGCACGGCAACTTTATGTTTATCGACACCGCGGGTCTTCGCAGAAAGTCAAAGGTTGACGATCAGATAGAGAAATACAGCGTTTTAAGGGCTGTTGCCGCCGTTGAAAGAGCCACCGTGTGTGTTATCATGATTGACGCGCTCGAGGGCTTTACAGAACAGGATTCGAAGGTTGCGGGTATCGCTCACGAAGCGGGCAAGGCGTGCATTATCGCCGTAAATAAGTGGGATGCCTACGAAAAAGACGGCAAGACAATGGACTCATACCGCAAAAAGCTTATGAACGATTTTTCGTTTATGTCGTATGCTCCCATTATCTTTATTTCAGCCAAAACGGGTCAGCGTCTTGACAGGCTTTTCGAGCTTATAAAATTCGTTGACGATCAGAACGCCATTCGTATTCCGACAGGGCGTCTCAATTCCGTTCTTGCGGATGCCGAGGCGCGTGTTCAGCCGCCGACGGACAAGGGAAAACGCCTCAAAATATTCTATATGACGCAGGCATCCACCAGACCGCCGACGTTTGTCGCATTCGTAAATAACCGTGAACTGTTCCATTACAGCTATCAGCGTTATATAGATAACCAAATTCGTGAGGTTTTCGGACTTGAAGGCACGCCGACAAGACTGATTATCCGCGAGAGGGGAGAGAAAAGTTAGCAAGGAGCAGTGAAGCGACGCTTTAAGTGTGGAGTGTGGAGTTTTGCTTTCGTCTACCTGCATTGTCTTCAATCGTCTGATACATAGTAAGGATATATTAAAAGCCGCAAACCCGTATTTGAGCTTGCGGCGTTTTTGCGTATTTGTGAAATTTATCGTTATCGGCACCGGAATGCGGCAATGTGCAGTGCGGGAGAATTGCATTTTTTGAATATTCCGGGCTTTTCTTATCCCCGGCACCCGACCCCTGACACCCGGTCCCTTTCACGGGATACTGACAACTTGTTGCGGATTACTTGCGTTTTTTCGCTGCTTTGCGTTTGGCAAGCTCTTTTTCAAGCTCCTGCTGTTTTGCGGCGTTTTCAAGCTCTTTGGCTTTTTCTTCGGCTTCGGCTCTGGCCTTGGCTTCGTCGTATTTTGCGGCTATCTCGTCAAAGTGGCTGAAGTTTTCCTGCTGTTCGAGAAGTCTGCGAGATGTGATGTAGGCATCCGCCGCACGGTTGAATTTGGCGTGCTTGTCCATCTCGATTTTTGAAGCCTTGCGTGCCTGTTTTCTGTCGTCGGCGACCTTTTTCATCTCGGCTTTTATCTTGGCGACTTCTTCGCTGTCCTTGGCTTTTTTAGCTTCGGAAAGCTCTTTGCCGAGCTCTTCAAGTCTGTCGTCGCAATTGTCTTCTGTTGCGAAATAGCCCTCTAAAACGGTCATATCGGGCTCTTTGAACTCTTCACCGCTGCCGAAATGCTTTTTGTAATTCTTGTAGGACGCGAGCTTTTTCTGTGCAAGCTCAATTTCTATCTTACGCATTTCTTTCTGCTCTACGGTGTCTTTCGGGAGAGCCTTTGCGGCGGCAAGCTCGGCTCTAACGGCGTTAACGTCCATATTTACAATGCCGGCAAGTCCGTCGTCGCAGACCTTCTTATAAAGCATTACCTGACGCATAACATTGTCGGAATTGAACTTGTCAAGCTCCGCACATACAAACTTTGAAATTTCAATTTCTTCGTTAAAAGCGAGTGCTTCTTTATATGCCTTTTTGGCGGCCTTTCTGTCTTTGCCTTTAAGCTTTTTGTAGCTTTCTTTTGTTGCCGATTTAGGCTGTTCGGCTGACATTTCTCTTGCGTTATTTACAAGATCGATGGCTTCAACAAGCTCCTTGTCGCTGAGAGCGTCATTTGCGTAGTCCTCAAACAACGCGCGAACCTTAAGAACTCTTACAACGCCCTTCTGCTTTTTCTCGGTAAAATCATAGAAGAAGAAGGGTATAACGTTAAGTGTCGCACCGACTGCGGCAACGATTATAAGCACACGAAGAAGCGGAATAAGAACACCGTCAACGTCATAAAGGGCGTTTGAAGCGTTATATATATCCTGACCGTTCGCCGCCTGCTCCTGCAGCATTTCGCCGATAGTTTCGGTTGCACCGGGAAGAATTCTTGACATAAGCGTTGAGTCGCTTACAACTCTTTTTGCGGTCTCTACGTTCATACCGAGCTTTTCCTGCAAGGTGGGGATAACGGATGACGTGACAAGTGTGATAACAGAGCCGATTGTTGCGACTGCGGCAAACATACCGTCGATTCTCTCACCCGATTTATACTGCTGATAGTCACGTATATCCGCCTGAATTGAGGGGTTTAAGATGTGCGCGAAAGCTCCGACAATGCCGTTGCAGTACAGGCACAGAAGCACCATCCAGATTGTGGCGGATGTGATTTTCCCTGTGAACAGAATCATTGCGAGAATGAAGAAAATGTTGAGCAGGTTTGTTACAATCTGAACATTTTTCTTGCCGAATCTGCGGATAAAGAACGGAGCCATAATCATGCCCCAGAGTGCGGAGTTGCCGTTTAACGTGACAATAAGGCTGTATGCGTTGCCCGAGCACGCACCGCCGTAGTTGTAGAGCCAGTACAGAATGTTTGAATACGCAAGCTCCAGAAAACCTATCCATCCGGCAAGTGAGATAACCCAGAAATATTTGTTCTTTGCGACCGAACGGAACGCATCCGTAAACTTTATCTGTATAACGTGAGTTTTTGCCTGAATAATCTTTTCTCTTGTATTTGCGTAAACGATAACAAGAAGAGCGGAACCGAGTACGCCGAGAATCGGAAAAACAAGTCTGTAAACACGAACGTCCGTCTGATTTGTGTGGAATACGTTTTCGGCTATCAGGGGCATAATCAGATTGACGATTGACGGTCCTAACGAATAGACAACGCTCTTTATCGACGCTACGTCCGCTCTCTCCTGTGAATTGGGGGACAGAACGTGAATAAGGTTTTCGTATGCGTCATAGAAGAACATGTATACAAACTGGAGTATGACGTTGAACAGAAGCAGAACCGCACATTTTGCGATGTAGTCCGCTGTTTTTCCTCCGAACAGAACATCTGTGCCGACGACATTTGCGAGCTTGTCATACGGGAACCACACCATGGCGACAAATAGCAGTGCCGATGGTACGCCCATCATGAGTATGTACGGACGGTATTTGCCCGCCTTGCTTCGTGTGTTGTCGACAATTGACGCTCGAAGACCCGTCAGCGGAATGCTGGCAATAGTCGCGACAACATACAGAATGTACATATCCGTGGGGGTTATGCCTATTGTGCCGGTGATAAAGACGTTGGTCGTAGCGAGCATGCAAATGTAGCTCATGCTTGCTATCAGATAAGCACCTATTCCGCCGAATGCGTAAGAGCCGATTTCCTTAAAGGACATATATCTGCCCTTCGGAGGCTCCTTCCAGTAGTATTTTACGTTGTCGACAACCGCCGACACCTTTTGCTTGAGAGAAGTTTTTTCTGCCATGCCGATCCTCCTTGATTTGTTCATAAAACACATGATAACACAAAAAGCTTACAATATCAATTGCAGAAAAGAAAAATCTTTATCTAATGCATAATGTAGAATGCATAATGCAGAATGTCGGAAGACACTGCGTGTCTTGAATTATATGGC
>CAVFUV010000131.1:0-6178 GCA_963625735.1 bacterium | reverse complement strand
GCATTATTGTATCATCATGCTCCGCTTACATCGGTTGTTGAAATACTTAGCGAAAAACAATTGAATATTATTAATAATTATCGAATTAAAGCCTCGACTGCAATGGAATTAAGGGATATTGCTATTGTTCTGTTAGGGCTAAGAATGGGTATACGAGGGGGAGATATTTGCAAACTCAAACTTACAGATGTTTCGTGGAAGGATTGCACTGTATCGTTTGAGCAGGAAAAGACCGGAGTTTTTGTTACACTGCCGCTTCCTACAGATGTAGGAAACTCTTTATATCAATATATCACCAAAGGCAGACCTAACAATAGCAAAAGCGAGCAAATTTTCCTAAGTCACAAACCGCCGTATGAGGGCATAAAATCCAAAAGCACGACGATAAGAAGCCTAAAACATATTTTTTCGGATGAATATATTGAAATGCCAAAAGGATTTCACATTACAAGAAGAACCTTTGCTTCAAAAATGCTTATCGCAGGCAATTCAGTAGATATTATTGCAACTGCCTTGGGGCATAGCAGTATTCATAATGTGAGTTCATATCTCTCTACTGATGATAAAAATCTGTGTTTATGTGCAATGAATTGTAATAAAATCCAGTATAGAGGGGTGTTTAAGCTATGAGCATGAATGATTTTACAAGTACGCTTGCCCCGGCGATTCATGAACTTATCCTGTACAAACGTTCTCTCGGCAAAAAATACATACACGGAGAGGTATTGCTTGGACATTTTGACCGCTTTTGTGTGGAGATTAACTACTCAGGTAAGGTATTAACTGAAGAATTAGTAGTACAGTGGAAACAGCATAACATAAATCGAAAACATCGGCAGCAAAGTCAATATCTTACATACGTCCGTCATCTTGGGCAATATTTGGATTCTGTGGGATACAAAACATATATTCCACCAACAGAGCAGTTTTCAGGAACTGCGGATCCAATCGAATTGAGTAGTCCGTTTGCACCATACATTGAAAATTTTATACTGCAAAAGCAAGCGGCAGGATACAATTATCTTTATGAAAAACGAGAACTATATCGGTTTGACCGATTTTGTACAAGTATTGGAATTGAGGAACCGATACTAAGTCAAGAATTGACAATGAAATGGTTTTCGAACACAAGTTTAAATGCCGTATCGTGTTTTCGGCAATTTGCTAAATATATGCTTTCTTTAGGTAAAGAAGCGTATGTAATACGGAAAACCCCGTCGAAGTGTCGGCAACAACCGTATATTTTGACTGATGAAGAATTGGCAGAGTTTTTTAAGGCGGTTGATGGATACGTTCCGGATTATCGCTCTTGCGATCGGATGGCAGCCGGATACAGTATTATGTTTCGTCTTTATTATTGTTGCGGTATGCGCTTACAGGAAGTTTGCAAACTTAAATTCGAAGATGTAAATCTCGATACGGGTAAAATATCAATATATGACTCAAAAGGACACAAGGATCGGATTGTGTATATGCATGATGAATTAAGAAAAATGTGTAGCAACTATGATAATCTTGTTAGAAAAAGTTTGAAACATAGAATTTGGTTTTTCCCGGCAAAAACTCCCGAAAAATCTATATGTAAATCCAATATGACAAGACGATTTCATTATTTTTGGGATTTAACATCTTGTGAGAAAAATGATATTCATTATCCAACGGTACATTCTTTACGACATACTTTCGTTGTAAATCGAATCAATAGTTGGATTCTTGAGGGTAAGGAATTGTCCCAAATGCTTCCTTACTTGTGCCGGTATTTAGGACATAAAACAATAGAAGAAACGCACTATTATTATCATCTCGCAGCATCATCAAATCTAATCATTAGACAAAAAGACAAACAATCAAAAAACATAATTCCGGAGGTGGCCCGTTATGAGGAAATCTGATAAAAACCTGTTTTTTTCATTCACATATGAATTTTTAGAAGTATATATGCGGACACAATTAGCGAGAAGTATCGCAACAATAGAATCTTATCGTGATGCACTTACCGTTTTCAGACATTATTTGAGAGATGAAAGGAAAATAAGAATGAATTCTTTTGAATTCCCGCATTGTACAAGAGATTTAATTTTAGATTTTATGAATTATCTTTCTGATAAAGGCAATAAACCAGGGACCATAAATCAAAGACTGGCGGCTTTAAAAAGTTATCTGTGGTTTGCCGCAGAAAAAGATACTTCGTTACAATCGATAGCAATTTCTATTAGCAGAATTAAATCTTGTAGAAATCCTCAAAAAGAGAAACCTATTCTTGATGAAGAAGCATTAAAAAGGTTAATTGAAGCGCCTGATAATTCAAAAATGGGTATTCGGGATAAAACCATTATGATTCTTTTATATGATAGTGCGGCAAGAATTGATGAAATCCTTAGTTTAAGAAAGCAAGATTTAAGTGTAGATACCAATGCTCCCTATATTCATGTAATTGGCAAGGGACAAAAGGAACGCATAATTGCATTAACCGATATGACACGTGAACATTTGCGGCGGTATATTTCGCTGTATCATTCCCCAAACAGCCCTACAACCGATTTGTTGTTTTATACTTCAATAAAAGGCGTAATTGGAAAAATGTCTGAGGCAAATGTTGAACGTTTTCTGAAAAAATATGCAAATGTGGTTAGGAAAGACTATCCAAACATTCCTGATTCGGTTCATCCACATATGTTTCGAAGAACAAGGGCTACCGGACTGTATCGGGATGGAGTCGATTTATCTATCGTTTCAAGATTTTTAGGACACTCCCATTTGGAAACCACAAGAATATATGCAATTCCATCAGTAGAAATGGTGCGGAAGGCTATTGAAAAAGTCCCTACACAAATTTCTGACGAAAAACCTCTATGGGATAAAGATTCTGATGAGGTTCTGGCAAAAATGTGTGGTTTAAGATAAATAATTAATCCTGATGATTCGTGTTGAAAACATTGATTGTTCTGTGCTATCTAACTGAATCATTAGGATTATATTTTCATTAGGATAACATATTTCCGTAGCCGTGGTCGATACCAATAATTTTAGTTTCTTTTAATGTTTTCATAATCTTGTCCTTTCCTGCGCACAGCGCATTTCAAAATATTTTGGACAACTCTTTTTCGGGCGGTTATCCTTTCAACCCGTTTTGCCGTAAGATTTCTGTGTACAGTTCTTTTTCAGCCGGTAATACTGCTGTCATAAAATATTTACAGTAAATACCGTATCGTGAAATGAGCTGTACGCACTTTGTTTCTTTGCCGTCGTCAAGCAGCAAACAATTACCCTTGTCGCAATTACAGCAAGACTTGCGTACAAGGGCGTTGATTTTTGCCCGCTGCTTCGGCGTGATTTTAAGTACCATAACTAAAACCTCCTCTCCGTTATTTTCGGGCAGCAAAAAAGCCGCCGAGTGTAACCTCGACGGCTCATTTACTGCCTTCTGTATATATAATGGGGGAAAGAGCAAAAAAAGGTATGATTATAGCAACAGAATAAAACCGTTGTCCGCAACAGGACGGAACTCATTGTAATTACGCGCCTTTTGTGGTATGATGATAAAAAGAAATCAAATTCAGATTTGCCGTGCGACAAAAATATTTTTGAAAATTTCAGATTTTTTTGCGGTGGCGATCCGAGTACGAATTTTGGGACAGTTGCCGTGTTAAAATAGATGAGGAGAGTGAGAGAATGAGCAAAGGGTTAGGCTTTCTTACAGCCGTTTTCCGTGACGGCAGAGTACATATGGGCGGTAAAAGCTATCCGGCAGGTACCTTTGCGGTACATCTGCTTAATCAATATTACAAGGACGATACAGCGGCGAGAATAGCAGTATTCCGTCAAAGCAACTGGAATGTGCAGAGTCAGCTTTCCGCCGGATATCTGAATAATACGGATTTTATTAAGGCAGGAGAGGAAATTCTCTTGATTCTGCAAACACTGCCGAAGTTAAAGCCCTTTTATTCTTTGGATATTGCGGCGGAAAGGCAGAGAGTCGCGGAGCTGTTTACAGGAAATAATGCCACTGTAATTATCGACTATCTGCGCCGCCGTGCGGCGGTATCTCAGATAGATGAGGGTGCTGCGGCTTTGGGTGTGCTTCCGCCGGCGTATGACAGAGAATTGTTCAAAACCTGTGAATCGATGTGCGCAGCGGTTTTACATACACTTCGCTTTTATGACACTATCCCCGAAGATATGCGCAAGGCATTTGAGCAACTAAAGAAATTCGTTTCCCGTGTGGATGAAGCCGAGCGTTTTGACGAGCGGCATCTGCTACCCATTGCTACGGAGATATTCGGCTTGAATCCGTTTCCTCTGAACACAGAATATATCGCTCTCCCGAAGAGGAGAAACAGTCACGCTGTTGTTACCGCCCGAAGAATGACCTTCGAAAGCTATTACAGTTTTATCTTAACCGACTTCTTTGAGGGACTGCATTGCGGACATTATCCGAGGCGTTGCGAGGTTTGCAAACAATATTTTCTGATGCAGAGCGCACACCGCCAAAAATACTGTCCTTACGGCACGGCACCGGAGTTATACCGTGGTGAAAAGATAAGCTGCCGTCGGTATGCGATTGTTCAAGGCAAAGCGGAACGGGCAAGGGACAACCCGCTGAAAGCCGCTTATGACCGCCGCTGTTCGGCAATCCGTTCCGAAAAGAGCCGTGGTACAATCTCAGCCGAGTTCGCGAAGTCGGCGCAGGAAATGGCAAAGCGTCGTCTGGAACAGGCGGAGGATAATGACGATTATGCCAAAACAAATTATTATGCGGATTTGGAGCGTACCAAGCTGTACGCCGATACGGATAAAAGAATGAAACAATGATGGGAGGTGCATCCGGTGTCAGAAGAACAGAATGAAGTCTTAGAGCAACAATGGTATCTTTTGGAACGCCGGATGTATCACCTTGACTCTCCGCCGCCGAAGCTTACGGCACAGGAATATATTATCCGTTATCTCACCGAAAAAGAGGACAAATACCTTTGCTGGTATCTGCACAACCGAGAGCCTGCAATTAACAAAATAGCTCAGGCTGTCTGTGAACGATATGCAATGTCGGAGCATTTTGCGGACATAAAGCAGGCGGCGGTGTTCGGTATTCTGACCGCACTGCAAAAGTATGACCCAACCATAGGCGCACCGTTTACTGCTTTTCAAAAGCAATACATAAAGGACAGTATAGATGACTACATCCGCACGGCGCAAAGCGGCGTTGTTACCATGACGGCGGACACCTATCCCATCTTACGGCGCATTATGGCGATATACCATCAAAACGGCGATGATTGCGGTAATGACGGCATACAGAAAATATCCAATGAAATCGGAATGGACGCAAAGACCGTCCGCAAATATATTGCGATAGGCACACTGAACGAGCGCAGGGCGGATTTTTACCGACACTATGCCGATGAGGACGGCGAGAAAACGAGAGAGGATATATCCGCAGATACCACTTCCGAGCCGGACAAACTGTATTTTCGGGCACTATTGTACGGTGCTTTGCATGAGGCCTACGACAGCCTGACCTACCGCGAACAGCGCACGGTTGCAAAGCATTTGGGCTTTTGTGATAATTGTTGGTCTGTCAAAAAAGCAGTGCTCATAAACGGCGAAATTGAGTACAAGCCCGTAAAGCCAATGACCTTTGAAGAAATCTCCCACTCCGCCAGTCGCAAGTCGGATAAGGCTTCCGAGCGGACATACAATAACGCTCTCGGTAAAATGCGGAAAGCGGTACTTTCTTTTATTGAGCTGTGGGAGTAGAAATAGCTATACAAACAGAAAAAGCCCCACCCGAAGTCAAGAAATATTCTTGATTCCGAGTGGGGCCGTTGCTATGTTTAAGACTTATTTAGATTTACTTAGCGCGTCTTTTCTTTCTGCTGAAAGCCGTTACTGTAACAGCACCGCCGCTTACAAAGAGCAGAGCCAGCCAGCGGAAGATATTGCTGTTGTCGCCGGTTTTCGGGGATTTTGTTTCATCGTTAGTGGTGGGCTTATCTGTGGTAGCCGTTGTTTCCTCCGCCTTTTTATTCACGGTGAACTTCGTCGTTGCCGTTCCGCTTTGGGAAACGATGCCCAGTGTATGTTCGCCGACCGAAAGGGTGGCAACATAGTCGGCGTTCAGCCTTACAACGGTACTGCCGGATTTGACGGTATAGTTGCTTTCGGCTATCGTTTTGCCGTC
>CAVFUV010000130.1:0-6186 GCA_963625735.1 bacterium | reverse complement strand
GAGGAAGTCAAAGAAATGTTAAAGTACATTCTGTCCCTTGATCAGGGCACAACAAGTTCAAGAACAATCGTGTTCAACAAGAAAGGCGAAATTGTTTCAAAATCGCAATATGAATACGAGCAGATATATCCCCAGGCGGGCTGGGTTGAGCACAACCCCGAGGCAATTCTCAAAAGCCAGTTCCGTTCACTTGCCGATGCGCTTATCGACGGCGGCATAGAAGCAAAAGAAATTGCGGCGATAGGCATAACAAACCAGCGTGAAACCACGGTATTGTGGGACAAGAGAACAGGCAAGCCCGTTTACAACGCAATAGTCTGGCAGTGCAGACGTACAGCCAAAATGTGCGAGGAGCTCAAGGCTCAGGGGCTCGGCGACTACATTAAAGAGCATACGGGACTTGTCATAGACGCCTATTTCTCCGCGACAAAAATCAAATGGATTCTCGATAATGTCGAGGGCGCGAGAGAGCTTGCAAACGAAGGCAATCTTCTTTTCGGCACAATCGACACATGGCTTATATGGAACCTCACAAACGGCAGAGTTCACGTAACGGACTATTCAAACGCCTCCCGTACAATGCTGTTTGACGTTGACAATCTTTGCTGGGACAAATATCTCTGCGAAAAGCTCGATATTCCCATGTCCATACTCCCCCGTGTTGCCGCTTCGAGCGAGGTTTACGGCGCAGTCGCACAGGGCATCCCCGGAATTGAGGCACTTGCCGGCATTCCCATTTGTTCGGCAATAGGCGACCAGCAGGCGGCCCTTTTCGGTCAGGCTTGCTTTACTCCGGGGCAGGCAAAGAACACATACGGCACGGGCTGTTTCCTTCTTATGAACACAGGCACAAAGCGTGTTCACTCCGAAAATAACCTTGTCACAGGCATCGCATGGGGGCTTAACAACCGTGTTGAGTACTGCATCGAAGGCTCGGCATTCAACGCCGGCTCGGTTATTCAGTGGCTTCGTGACGAATTAAACATTATAGAGAGCGCTCCGCAGTGCGACAGATATGCCGAGAGTGTTCCGGATTCAAACGGCATATATCTTGTTCCGGCGTTTACAGGTCTCGGCGCGCCGTATTGGGATATGTACGCAAGAGCGTGCATTGTGGGCATGACAAGAGGCACAAACAAAAAGCATCTCTGCCGTGCCGTGCTTGAGTCAATCACATTCCAGATGACCGATCTGCTTGAAGCGATGAAGGCGGACTCCGGCATTGACTTAAAGGAACTCAGAGTTGACGGCGGCGCAAGCATAAGCAACATTATGATGCAGATTCAGGCTAACATGATAAACACCCCCGTAAACCGCCCCAAATGCGTTGAGACAACGGCTCTGGGTGCGGCGTATCTTGCGGGTCTCGCAGTCGGCTTCTGGTCAGGCATAGACGAGATAGAAGATATACGTGAGGTCTCAAAGGTATTTACGCCCGATATGGACAGGGCGGAGCGTGACAAGCTCTACGCCGGTTGGAAACGCGCGGTTGAGAGATCACGCGGCTGGGCGACAGAAGATTAACACAATTAACACAAAAAAGGAGAATATTAAAATGAGCAGAGTTTACAATTTTTCGGCAGGTCCCTCGATGCTTCCTCTTGAAGTACTCGAAAAAGCACAGGCAGAGCTTCTTGACTATCAGGGCAGCGGTCAGTCCGTTATGGAAATGTCTCACCGTTCAAAGGTGTTTGACGACATCATAAAGGACGCTGAGAAGCTTTTCAGGGAAATTCTCAACATTCCCGACAACTACAAGGTTCTTTTCCTTCAGGGCGGCGCTTCTACACAGTTTGCGGCTATCCCCCTCAATTTCATGAACAAGAACAAAAAGGCCGACTATATAATCACAGGCGTATGGGCAAAGAAGGCATGGCAGGAGGCTCAGAAGTACGGCGAAGCACGTGCTGTCGCGTCCTCCGCCGACAAGACCTTCTCTTATATCCCGAAGGTAAATAAAGAAGACATTGACCCCGAAGCGGACTATGTCTATTACTGCATGAACAACACAATCTACGGCACAAAATATCCCTATATTCCCGACACGGGTGATGTGCCTCTTATCGCGGACGTTTCATCCTGCTTTTTGTCGGAGCCTCTCGATGTGACAAAGTTTGCGATGGTTTACGGCGGCGCACAGAAGAATGTCGCACCCGCAGGTCTTGTTGTTGCCATAATCCGTGAGGATATGCTCGGCAATGCCGCGCCCTACACTCCCACAATGCTCGACTATAAGGTTCAGGCAGACGCAAACTCACTTTACAATACTCCTCCCTGCTGGACTATTTATATGTGCAAGCTCGTTCTTGAGTGGATTAAGGAGCAGGGCGGACTTGAGGCGGTAAAAGCCAACAACGTCAAAAAGGCTCAGACTCTCTATGATTTCCTTGATTCCTCAAAGCTCTTCTATTCCGTTGTAGCAAAAGAGGACCGTTCGCTTATGAACATTCCGTTTGTTACGGGTGACGCGGACCTTGACGCAAAGTTTGTCAAGGAAGCGACAGCCGCCGGATTTATCAACATCAAGGGTCACCGCACTACGGGCGGCATGAGAGCATCATGCTACAACGCAATGCCCCTTGAAGGCGTAGAAAAGCTTGTTGAATTCATGAAAGAATTCGAAAAGAACAATTCCAAATAATAACGGAGAAAAGCCATGTACAGTGTACTTACATTAAATAAAATATCCCCTAAGGGACTCGCCAAGCTCGACAGTACAAAATTTGTATGTTCTGACTCGGCAGAGAACCCCGATGCCATCATAGTCCGTTCCGCTTCGATGCATGAAATGGAGCTGCCGTCAAATCTTCTTGCGGTCGCAAGAGCAGGTGCCGGCGTAAACAACATTCCGATTGACAGATGCACCGAAAACGGTATATGCGTATTCAATACACCCGGTGCGAACGCCAATGCCGTCAAAGAGCTTGTATTGTGCGGACTGTTCCTCGCTTCACGAAAGGTTGTTGCGGGCTCTGCCTGGTGCAAGACGCTTGAGGGCACGGGTGCGGAATACTCAAAAAAAGTCGAAAAGGGCAAAAGCTCGTTTGCGGGTCCCGAAATTCTCGGCAAGACTCTCGGCATAATCGGTCTCGGCGCGATAGGCAGGCTTGTTGCGAACAGCGCCGCGGCACTCGGCATGAATGTTGTGGGCTTTGATCCGTTCATTTCCGACGAAGCGAAAAACAGTCTTAACGCCGACATTGAAGTGACAGCCGACCTTGACAGAATTTTCGCGGAAGCGGATTATATCACTCTTCACGCTCCCCTCACCGATTCAACACGTGAAGTTATCAACAAGGATAATCTCGCAAAGGCTAAGAACGGCGTAAGAGTTCTCAACTTCTCCCGTGCGGAGCTTGTAAATTCCGATGATACTATAGAAGCGATAAATTCGGGCAAGGCCGCCGCTTATGTAACGGACTTTGCGACCGATGCGATGCTTAATGTTGACGGCATAACGGCGCTGCCTCATCTCGGTGCTTCAACGCCCGAAGCGGAAGAGAACTGTGCCATGATGGCGGCTGAAGAGCTGTCCGCCTATCTTGTTGACGGCAATGTCAGAAACTCCGTAAACCTGCCGAACGTAAAGCTTGACAGAAACGGCAAGGTCAGGATTACCGTCATATATTCCGCTGAAATCGGCGATATTGCAAAAGTACTTGAAAACGCCGGCGTAAGCGTAAAGAACAGTGCATCGGCACTCAAGAAAGCAAACGGATATGCCATAATCGACACCGATGACGAAATCACCGACGACATCATCGAAGCCGTAAAACAGACCGAAGGCATTAAAGCAATAAGAATTATCTGAAAAACGAGCGGTCGGTCAGCCTCAGCGAAGCCATATAATTCAAGGCACTTTGTGCCTTCCTCTGTAACTGACCACTGGTCACCGGCCACCGGATACTCGATTAAACGTTAGGAACAAAAACCATGAGCACTAAAATTCTGGGAGACAATATTACACCAAAATGCGAATATTGCGGATTTGGAACACCCGCACCGGACGGAGAGCATATTCTGTGCGAAAAAGCGGGACTTCCCTCTCCCGATTTCAGCTGCAAGAAGTTCAGGTACGACCCGCTCAAACGCACACCGTTAAAGCCCCGTGAGATGGGTGAATTTACGGCGGACGATTTCAAACTCTGATTTTTGGAGGATACATAAATGAATACTGAATTCAAACTCGGCATAGGCCTTGACAAGGACGGAAGAATTGCGACTTCCCTTACGGAGCTTGTCGGCAACACACCGATGCTCTCTTTGGGCGGATATTGCAGAAAATACAATATCCAAAGTGAGATTGTCGCAAAGCTCGAATATTTCAATCCGCTCGGCAGTTCAAAAGACAGAGTGGGCAAGGAACTTATCGAGGACGCCGAAAGAAAATGTCTGTTATCCCCCGGCGGAGTCATAATCGAGCCGACAAGCGGGAACACGGGTGTGGGTCTTGCGTTCATCGCCGCAATAAAAGGCTATAAGCTTATTCTAACCATGCCCGACAATATGAGCGTTGAGCGTATAAAGCTTCTTAAAATGCTCGGAGCGGAGGTTGTTCTGACACCTGCCGCAGACGGTATGCAAGGTGCTATCGACAAGGCAAACGAGCTTGCGAAAGAAAACGAGGGTTCGTTTATCCCCTGTCAGTTTGTAAACCCCGCAAATCCCCTTGCGCACAAAAAGACAACCGGTCCCGAAATTTTAAGAGACACATACGGAAAGATAAATTATTTTGTCGCAGGTGTCGGCACGGGCGGCACACTCACAGGTATCGGCGAAGTGCTTAAGGCGTATCGCAAGGACATAAAGGTTGTTGCGGTTGAGCCGTATAATAGTGCCGTATTATCGGGCGGCACAAAGGGTCCCCACGGGCTTATGGGTATCGGTGCCGGATTTGTTCCCGAAACACTTAATAAGGATATTATAGACAGAGTAATGCGTGTTACGGATGAGCAGGCTTACGAAGCGGCAAGAGAGGTCGCCAAAACAGACGGACTGCTTATAGGCATTTCCTCCGGTGCTGCACTGCACGCCGCAAAAGAGCTTGCGCTTGAAATCAACGACAAACACGCACGCATTGTCGTGCTGCTTCCCGACAGCGGCGAAAGGTATATTTCAACTCCGTTGTTTGACTTTTAACAGTTAACCCAATATGAGATTTCAATGTAAATATTGACTTGCATAGCAAGATATTGTAATATAGCCATGTCGAAGGATGAACCGTTGCATAAACGGTAGGCGGTTGCAATTGTATACCCTCAAAAGGGGGTGTGGCTATGTGCGAACTGACAATAGACGAAATCATTACGATAATCTCGATTGCTGTTACATGCATAGATATCGCTTTAAGCATCATCTCAATGATTGCGAAAAAATAAGCGAGAAAAGAAAAAACCGCCCAAGCCTCGAAACTTAGCGGTTTTTCTTTAATTGCTCTGTATGAGGGGCGTAACCGCTTGCTGTACGGTTCGTCTCTTCGGCTTTATTATACACTGAAGCGAATACACTGTCAATATTTTATCAGCAAATTCCGATGCGGAATAAAAAAATCGACCGGAACACTAAAATCAGTTGCGATAATTTTTTCGACTTTTAAAATCATATATTTTCAAAAAACTGTTGCAATCCAATCCTGCATATGGTAATATAATAAACTGAATAACGAAGGAGGTGTAATATAATATGCCTAATATTAAGTCCGCTAAAAAGCGTGTACTTGTAAACAAGACCAAGGCTGCCCGCAACAAAAGCGCTAACTCCGCTCTTAAAACAGCGATAAAGAAGGCTAACATTGCCATCGACACAAACGCGGCAGATAAGGCAGACGTTGTCAAGGCTGCATATGCCAAGATTGACCAGGCTGCCGCAAAGGGTCTTATTCACAAGAACAATGCTGCCCGCAAAAAGTCTGCACTTGCAACAAAGCTCAACAAGGCGTAAGGCAGAACTTCAAGCTAAGCAGACACACCGACAAACCCGCGGTGTGTTCCGAACACAAACAGAGACGGGCGGACCGTGTTAAACCGCTTGTCTTAAAATATGAAAAGGACGGTAATCAAAAATGTCAAAAGTTTTAAAGGTAATCGCTATTATTGCCGCTATTGCCGCTGCTGTGGCAGGTATCGTTGTAATCGTTAAGAAGATTGCTGCCAAAAAGCAGGCAACAAGCCCCGAAGAAAATTATGT
>CAVFUV010000129.1:0-6251 GCA_963625735.1 bacterium | reverse complement strand
AAAAAATGGAGCGGATGACGAGGCTCGAACTCGCTACCTCCACCTTGGCAAGGTGGCGCTCTACCAGATGAGCTACATCCGCATTTGGTGCCTTCGGCCGGAATCGAACCAGCGACACGTGGATTTTCAGTCCACTGCTCTACCAACTGAGCTACAAAGGCATAAAAATGACCTGTATAATATTTAAATTATACAGGTCAATGGCGACCCGGAACGGGCTCGAACCGTCGACCTCTAGCGTGACAGGCTAGCGTTCTAACCAACTGAACTACCGGGCCATTTGCAGCAACAGACAATATTATACATAACGCCGCCGCTATTGTCAAGTGCTAAAATAAATTTTTTAAGCACTCAGTCACACAGCCAATCCGGTATAATACAAAACTCAGAAAGAACAAAAACAAAGGCGAAGCTTTATAACTCCACACTCCACTCTCCACACTCCACTCTTATTTGAGTTCTTCGAATATGGCGGAGCAATGGGGAAAGTGGCCGGTGACCACTTTCCCCATTGATAATCGCTAATTGCTGATTTTACTCCCGCTTACCTTTTCGTAAGCGGCCAAACAAAAAGGCTGCCCGAAAATCGAACAGCCAATCATTAACTAAATTCTTAAATTACTTTCTCTTCTTTGTGAAGATGAAAGCCGCGCCTGCGAGAACAACTACGCCTGCAGCGATTGCAAGAGCCATGTTGTCACCTGTGCTCTTGTTGCCGCTTGAGGATGTGCCGGAAGAACCGGGAGTTGCGGAATTTGTTGCGGCTGCGCTGTCGTTATTTGCGGCAGCCTTGCTTGCTGTCTTTGTCGCTGTCTCGGCAGCGGCTTCAGCTTTGCTTTCAGCGGCTGTGGGAGGTGTAACACCCTTGTCGCTTGAAGATGAAGCGTTGAACTTTATCACTGTCTGAATTGTAGCGCCTGTGTCGTTATCGGTATAGGTAACCGTAGCGGACTTGGCAGTTGAATCCTTAACTGTGAACTTTACTGTGCAGAGAGCGATATTCGCAGTTGTAACATTAGTTGTTACGGCATTTTCTTCCGCAAGCTTTTTGTACTCTGTATCGGGGAGAATCTTGTTTGCGACTGCAATGCCGACATCAACCTTGCCCGCCTCTGTTGTGTTGTAAAGAGGCATAACAGATTCGCCGATTTCGCCGTATGCTGTTGCGAACTCGCCTGTTGTTACAGCACCCTTGATTTCAAGAACGTCTGCATCATATTTGATTATACCGTCAACGGTTTCAAGACCCTCGGCATTTTTGGCACTGAGTGTTACGGAGTAAACGCCGCTGCCGTTGTCTGCGGAAGAGAGAACAAATGTTGTCTCATCGGCAAATGCCATAGCGGAAAGTGCAAAAACCATAGCGAGAGCCATAACAAGTGCAAGAACTTTCTTTGCAGTTTTCATTTTTCAAATACCTTCCTTTTTCTTATTTGTATCAGCGATATGAAAATACGCAAATACAACAATAGCTCGGATAAAAATCTTTACAGCGGAATTATACATTAACTCGTGACATAAGTCAATAGTTTTAAATGTAAATTTTTTCGTTGACAGATATTTTCCGAATAAGAATTTAAAATAACGGTATTCGGTATTGTTACGGCACTGTCCTCGGGCAAATTTTGCCGTTCCTCGGGCTTTTTGTTACATTTTATATTGAAGAAAACGGGTGATTATGATAAAATCTGTCGGCAGAGGTGAACATTATGACAAAAAGCGAACTCAGGAATTATCGCATAGAAAAATTTGAATTTATCAACAGGACAACCGGAATAAAAAGAATAGAGCTTACGCACAAATATTCATATAATGTAGGCTATGCCGGTGACAACACATGCCGCGGCGAATTTACTGCCAACATATTCGACAAGGAAACGCCCGACAGCTTTCATATCAATATTACCGTTGTGGGTATTTTCAATACCGTACCGGGCAGGGAGAAGGAGTTTCTGCACCTTGAGACGTACGACATGCTTTTTCCGTATGTCAAGGCACTTGTGGCTACAATGACAGCCGCTTCGGGTGTCGCGCCGGTTAACATCCCGTATATAGATATTTCCGATAAAAATATCTACCGTATGGAAATTCCGCACAAGCCCGACAACAACTGAAGAACGGAAGCGTTTAATGAAAAAGAAGGATACTATATTAACCGTCACAAAAATTGTTGTGGCGCTGACACTGTTTGTCATTGCGATAGTAAATTATGACTCACTGTCAAATATTGACGTAAAAGAAATTCTGTCGTTTACCGACAACAAGATAGTTATGACCGCCGTAATTCTGCTGATTTACGTGGTAAAGGCGCTTGTGTTTGTTGCCCCGGCATCGCTTATCTATGTCGCCGTCGGTGCGATACTCTCCCCTGTTCATGCGGTAGCCGTAAACCTTGTCGGAATATTTATCGAAGTCACGGTAACATTTTTTCTCGGCAGATTTCTGGGAAAAGACGCTGTGCACAGACTTCTGTCAAAAAAGGAAATCGGCAGAAAAATTCTCGCCAGGGACATAGGAAGCAAGACTTCCGTTTTGCTGACAATCCGTGCCGTGCCGGCGTTCCCGATTGATTTTGTAAGCCTGTTTTACGGTGCGTCGGGGTGCGGATATCTTAAATACGCACTGCTGTCGGTCGCGGGAATTTCATGGAGAGTAATACTCTTTACGATTCTGGGCGATGCGGCATTCTCGTGGATTCCGATGGACAAGATTATTCTTATCGTAATATGCTGTCTGCCTGTGTTTGCGGTGTATACGGCGGTAAAGAAATTTGTTGTCGAACCGAAAAAATCAAGCAAGTAACAGGCAGCACGGAGCAGTTAAAAAATATGTAATCGACATCCGTCGGTCGGTTATCGGTAAACATAGTGTGGTTTTTCTGCATTAACTTGTTTTTTAATAACAGTGAAGCTTATAATTCAATTCCACAGGACATCCGAAATTATACATTGTACACTCCGCATTATGAATAAAAAGGGCGAACACAGACCGGACAGAACCGAGCTGCATTCGCCTTTGTTTTTTATTGTAAATTATTCCGCTGTGTTGTCGGAAGCCTTGTCTACGGCGTCGTTTTTGACAGCCTTTTTGTGGAAGAGAATTTTGTCAACCGGGAAGTAGATAAAGAACTGAATTGCCGAGCAGCACATTGTGGAAATGTTTGCCGCGCCCTGTGCGCCTATACCCCAAGTTACGAACAGTCCCTGAAGTGTCGGGGAGAGCCATGCGGAGAAGCAGATAAGAAGAAGCGTGAACACAATGTAAATGGGAAGAGTAATCGCCACATTCGCGCCGGAATTGAAGGTCTTTTCTTTGTTTACAAAGAAAGCGACAATCTGTGCCAGGATATTCGCGATGTTGAAGGCGATAAAGTAACCGAGACCATTTTCTTCGAGACCGTCGGAGGCGAAAACCCAGAATGAATAGGGATTTGAAATGATTTCTTTAATCTGAGGGATGAGAAGAAGAATGTTAAGTGTGGCAAACTGAACGAGAGTTGCGAGGAGGCTTACAAAAATAAACTTAACAAACTGCCAGAATGTAACAAGAGCCTTGCCTTTTTCGGCTGCCTTGTTGTCGATGTCACTAAGCTTAGACATAAAAAACACCTCTTTCATTTTTATCGTTAAAAGTTTATCACAACAAATTAAAAAAATCAATAAATTTAATGCTTTCGGAAGTAAAAAGTTTGGAACTTCATACGCAAAAAATTGTTGACCGTGACGATAACGGGGAGTATAATTATTGTGTTCGGAACGAACAAATCAACATAAAGGAGTTGAGCTTATGGATACAGGCGACAGTTGCACGAGTTCGGGCGCCCGAAGTACGTGCATAAAAAACGCGGATGATGTTCCTTTGTGCCCCTTTGACATAGGCTCACGGAGCATCCTTTAAAACGGCGTCCGTTCGATGTGACTTCCTGTAATTTCGCCGATTTTCGGCATCAAAGAAACGGAGGAACACACGATGGATGAACAGAATGAACAGAGCCTTGTTGAGCAGGCTCTCGCTCTTATCGAAGATCGTAAATTTGCCGAGCTTCACGATTTGATTCACGAAGAAAACGCCGCAGACATAAACGAAATCATCGACGAGCTGACACCCGAACAGGGCGTTATAGTTTACAGGCTTCTCCCCAAAGAGCTTGCCGCCGAGGTTTTCGTTGAAATGGACCCCGATATGCAGGAGTTCCTTATCAACGCGTTCAGTGATGTTGAGCTCAAAAATGTGCTTGACGAGCTTTATTACGACGACACCGCCGATATTATCGAAGAAATGCCGGCAAACGTCGTAAAAAGAATTCTTAAAACCGCCAATCCCGAGATGAGAAAAGCGGTTAACGAGCTTCTTAAGTACCCCGAGGATTCCGCAGGGTCGATTATGACAACGGAATTTGTACGGCTTAAGAAAAACTACACGGTCGAGGATTCACTTGATCTTATCCGCAAGGTCGGTATTGACAAAGAAACGATTTACACCTGCTATGTTACCGACGAAAAAAGCAGGCTTATAGGGCTTGTCACCGCTAAAGATCTTCTTTTATCTCCTCTTCAGAACACAATCGAAAACATAATGATTGAGCATGTGATTTCCGTATCGACACTTGACGATCAGGAGCAGATTGCTCTCCTGTTTTCAAAATACGGCTTTATCGCGATGCCGGTTGTCGACAACGAAAACAGACTTGTCGGCATCATAACGGTTGACGACGCCATTGATGTTCTGCAGGAAGAAACGGAAGAAGACTTCGCTAAGATGGCGGCTATCGCTCCCACCGAGACAGACTATCTCAAAACAAGTCCCTTTACATTTTATAAAGCACGCATTCCGTGGCTGCTGCTGCTGATGGTTTCGGCAACCTTTACGGGAATGATAATTTCAAATTACGAAAACGCGCTTGCGGCACTGCCCGTTCTTACGGCGTTCATACCCATGGTCATGGGCACAGGCGGCAACTCGGGCAGTCAGACATCGGTTACGGTTATCCGTGGGCTGTCGTTGGGACAGGTTGAGTTTAAGGACTTCTTTAAGGTCGTGCTTAAGGAATTTCTGACGGCTCTGCTTTGCGGTGCGACACTGTTTGTAGCAACAACACTAAAGCTTTTGCTTGTAGACAAGCTGCTTCTCAAAAACACGGGAGTTGACTTTACGGTTGCCGTTACGGTCGGACTTACGGTGTTTGCGACAACGATTTGTGCGAAGGTTATAGCCTCCATGCTGCCTCAGCTTGCAAAGAAAGTAGGTCTTGACCCCGCCGTACTGTCGAGCCCGCTTATTACGACAATAGTCGATGCGCTGTCACTGCTTATTTATTTCGGAATGGCGACGATGATACTCCATATAGGAGCTTGAATTCCATAAAAACAGTATTCAGTATCCAGTATCCAGTATCCAGTATCCAGTGACCAGCAACTGAGGAAGTCCTGCGGACTTGGATAATAAAGCTTCGCGGAATTTCATTTATTTTCTTCACGGAAGTAATGCGAGGAATTAAAAAATCTACAAAATCTGTATGGATTTTTCCGGATAAAAAATCCGCTTTTCGCCATACGCCTGCAATGGGGCGTGTGGCGATTTTGTTTTGCCGGATAATAAAAAAGCAGAAATAAATCGGCGGAAAGAGGTACTGTATGAAAAAGAAAATCACCTGCCCGAGCGAGGTCGTCTATTTTGTCGCGATTGCGTTATTGTCGCTTGCTGTTGCGATTCTGACGGCGGCAAATTTCGGTGTATCGATGATAGTCGCGCCGGCGTATCTGTTCAGTCTTAAAACGGGCGTGCTGACATTCGGTCAGTCGGAATATGTCATTCAGGCGATTCTGTTTGTAGTGTTCTGCATTGCCATGAAGGGCTTTAAGCCGATATACCTGTCGTCATTTTTGACATGTCTTTTATACGGTGCTGTGCTTGACCTGTGGCGTAAAATTCCGCTGTTCAACCCCGATGTCACCGCCCCGGGCAGTATGGCAATATGGCAGAGAATTATAATGTTTGTTGTCGGCGTGCTGCTGACTTCCCTCTCGGTCGCACTGTTTTTCAAGACTTATCTCTATCCGCAGGTTTACGACTTTTTTGTAAAAGGCGTCAGCGGAAAATATAATATCAAGCTGTCAAAATTCAAAACCTGCTTTGATCTGACATGCCTTGCGGTGTCCGTCATAATGACATTCGCATTTTTCGGAAAAATAACCGGAATAGGCTGGGGCACACTTGTAATGGCACTCATAAACGGCTCACTCATAGGAATG